>CAUUIU010000040.1:0-14274 GCA_963545025.1 uncultured Sphingopyxis sp.
ATCGCTCAGTGTCTCGTGGGCTCGGAGATGTGTATAAGAGACAGATTCTGGAAACGCAAGGAACGTCCCGCCGCCTGACCCCGGCCGTACGGCGCGGCGTCATTGACAAAGCTGTTAGCAGTGGCATTCTGCAACTGATTTTCGCCGACGGCGGCAAGCGCCGCGGCGAGTCTCTTTTGAGGAGGATGCCCCGATGGCGACTGCAGCCGCGCCCCAGCCTGTCACCGACCGCTTTGATATGAGCCCCGCCGCGATCTATTCCGAGGATCGCTGGCAGGAACCTTTCGCCGAGATCCGCAAGCTCGGCGGCATCGTCAAATGCGAAGACAGCGTCCACGGCCCCTATTGGAATATCGCCAGCCATCAGGCGATCCAGCATGTCGAGGCGCTGCCCGACATCTACAGCTCCTCATGGGAATATGGCGGCATTACGATCCTCGAACGCGACGAGGATGAGGATTTCCGCCTCCCGATGTTCATCGCGATGGACCGGCCGCAGCACACCGACCAGCGCCGCACCGTCGCCCCCGCCTTCACCCCCACCGAAATGACGCGCCTGTCCGATGATATCCGGAATCGCACCGGCGAAGTGCTCGACGGCCTGCCGTGGGGCGAGACCTTCGACTGGGTCGATCGCGTCTCGATGGAGCTGACGACGCAGATGCTCGCGCTGCTTTTCGACTTCCCTTGGGAAGACCGGCGCAAGCTCAGCGAATGGTCCGACTGGATGGGCGACGTCGAACTCGCGCAAAAGGTCGAACTGAAGGAACAGCGCCGCGCGGTGCTCGAAGAAGCCTTTGTCTATTTCCAGCGGCTGTGGATGGAAAAGCTCAACCAGCCGCCGACGCCCGACCTGCTGTCGATGATGCTCCACAGCGAAGCAATGAGCCAGATGGACAAATATGAGTTCATCGGCAACCTCGTGCTGCTGATCGTCGGCGGCAACGACACGACGCGCAACACCATGTCGGGGCTCGCCTACGGGCTCGACAAATATGCCGACCAGCGCGCGAAGCTCGAGGCCGATCCGTCGCTGATCCCCAATGCGGTGAGCGAAATCATCCGCTGGCAGACCCCGCTCGCACATATGCGCCGCACCGCGCTCGAAGATAGCGAGCTGTTCGGGCACAAGATCGCCAAGGGCGACAAGCTGATCCTCTGGTATCTCTCGGCGAACCGCGACGAGAGCGTGTTCGACCATGGCGACGACATCGACCTGACGCGCGAGAATGCCCGCCGGCACCTGTCGTTTGGCTATGGCGTCCATCGCTGCGTCGGCGCGCGGCTTGCCGAACTGCAGCTGCGCATACTGCTCGAAGAAATGGCGGCGCGGCGGATGCGGGTGAATATCGTCGGCGAGGCCGAGCGTGTCCACGCCTGCTTCGTCCATGGTTTCCGCACGATGCCAGCGCAAATCGAGAAATATTGACGCGGCGCTGTAACCGGGGGCGGGTCGGCCGCGTATCAGGCGAGTAAGGAGCTCCCGATGATCGAACGCCGTTACCTGCTTGCCGGACTCGCCCTGGGTGGCGCGATGATCGGCGCGCCAATGCTTTTCGCCAAATCGGCGCGTCCGCAAGCGGCACCCGGCTGGCGGCTGAGCGAGGCGGAGTGGAAAAAGCGCCTGACCCCGCTGCAATATCGCGTGCTGCGCGAAGCCGCGACCGAACGCCCCTTTTCGAGCCCGCTCAACGCCGAAAAGCGTGCCGGTACCTTCGTCTGCGCCGGCTGCGCGCTGCCGCTCTATTCGAGCAAGACCAAATATGACAGCGGCACCGGCTGGCCGAGCTTCTGGGCCCCGCTCAAAGGCGGAATCGCGACATCGACCGACCATGAACTCGGCTATCCGCGCACCGAAGTGCATTGCAAGCGCTGCGGCGGCCACCTCGGCCACGTCTTCAACGACGGGCCGAAGCCGACCGGCAAGCGCTATTGCATGGACGGCGCGGCGATGAGCTTTCGTCCGGCATAATCCGATTTCGTCAGGGGGTTGAGTCTCCCGGCGGCCCGCGCGCACTGTTGCCGTCGCCGGGGTCGCTCTCCTGCAATGCAATGTCGCGCCGCAGCGGCTTCAACGACAGCGTACCCAGCCGCACCCGCGGAGTCGCCTTGCCCGGCACCGCGCTCAGCGCGAAAAGAGGGTCGAGCCGCAACGCCGCCGCCGACGCCTTGCCCAGCCGCACCGTGTAACGCCCGTAGGCGACGCCTTCGAACAGGAAATAGCCGTCGAATTCGGTCAATGTCGTCGCGCGCAGGCGTCCTTCGGCGTCGATCAACTCCAGACTCAGCCCCTCGATCGGGTTACCGCCGTCGCGAAGGAAGCTGCCTTCGATCTCGCCCGCCGCCACCATCGGCAGCGCAACGCGGATCGCGACACCGGGACGCGGGGTGACGACAACCCCGGGGAGCGCAGGCTGGACATAGGGGTCGGGCAGGCTGCCCGCGTCGATGCCGATCAGCACCGGGCGGAAAGGCTCGAGCCCGTCGATCATCGCGCGGCCGGTTTTGTCGGTCGCGGCATCGGTATGGCCGAGCCCTGCGGTCAGCGGAACTTCGCCCACCGCAGCCTCCCCCGGCTGGCGGATGCCGTCGCCATTATCGTCCATCCACACGTCCGCCATCACCTGGCCCCGGCTGGCGAGCTTTTCGGCCGACACGCGCCAGCCGCCGCCCGCGGGCTTCGGCCCGAAGCTGAAGGCGAGCGACAGCGACGCCGCGACCGAGCCGTCGCTCGCAACCTCGCCGAATCCCGTCAGCTGCAACTTGTTGAAACGGCGCGTATATCCGATGCCGGCGCGACCACGGTCGAGCCCCTTGTCGTAGCCGAGCTCGGCGCGCCATTCGGCATCGCCCTTCCCCGCCCATTCGCCGATCAGTGTCATGCGCGAATCGGCATTGTCGCCCGACAGCGCAAAGCGCGCCTCACCGCGCAGGCGGACGCGCCCGATCCGGGCATTGGCCAGCAAGGTCGCGGTCAGATTGTCGGGCGGGTCGGGGCTCACCGGCACCTTCGACCGGCTCCAGTCGAGCTGGCCGGTAAAGGTCAGCGCGCGAAAATTCGCCGAAGCGCGCGCGCTCGCCTCATAACTCTCGATCCCCGAACTGCGCTCGACATGGCGCAGGTCGAAATGCAGCGGCAACACGGTGCGCCCAAGCTTGACCGACTGGTCGAGCGAAATCTGATAGAGTCCATTGATATTGTTGATGAAACGATCGGACACAAAACCGCCCCAACCACGCATCGCCTCGGCACGGACATAGGTTTCGCCGAACGAAGCAAGCCAGTTGGCGCGCAGCGCACCCCCTCCCCCGTCCTTTCGGGAAGCGTCGGCATAGGATCCCGCAACCTCGAGCAACGTCGGCCCGATAGAGCGGCGCAGCGCGACCTCGCCATAGTTGCGCCGGACATCCTCGATCATCAGGCTGTGGAAATAGGCCGCGGCGGACGTGCGCGCATCGAGCCCGCGCTCGATCCCCGCCGTCCCGCGCCAACCGCGCCGAAACGCCCCGCGCCGCCGGCTGCCGAATTCGATCAGATCGGCATTTTCCTGCGCGAAACCCGCCCAATACCAAGTCTGTTGCGGCGGGATCGAGTCGATCCCCACCTGCATCTGCTTGATCTCGCGCCTTATCTGCCCCTGCGGACCGTAGAGCACGATCTCGAAGCGGTTCGCGCCATATTGCAGCGGCACGTCGATAAATTCATAGCGCCCGTCGCTGTTCGGGCTCGTAAAGGCCAGCAATTGCCCGTTACGATAGAGCTCGGCGTCCCAGCCCGTCGGCAAATCGCCACGGAAAGTCGTCTTGTCGAAGCTGTCGGGGCGGTCGACGGGCCGATTGGTGATCACCGCGCCGCGTCCCGGCGCCGAACTCGCGACGATTCCCGTCGACAGCAGGCTGACATCGCCCGCCGCATAATGCGTCGCCTTCAGCGGCCCCAGCAGCTGCCCCGTCGGATCGGTGCGATAGAGCCGCATCCGCAGACTGTCGGGCACGCCCTTATTGTCCGACGACAGCCGCGCGTCGAAACTATGCTTCAGCAGCTCCCCCGCCGCGAAAATCTCATAGCGCGCCTGCGTATAGCTGCCCCCGCGCTTGTCCGACACGACCCCCGCCGAGGCGACGACATCGACCGAGGGCGTCGCCCACGCCTGATAGGGGCGCCCCGCCTGCGGCAGGCGCGCCAGGTCAAACTGTGCCGCCGGACGGATCCCCGCCGCGCGCGCGCGGCGCTCGGCGGCGAGCTGAAACGGCAGCTTTTCCTTGCTGTCGATGCGCAGCACCGCGTTCGAGAGGTCGGCGTTGACCGGAATGCCCAGCCAGTTGTTCAGACTGTCGAGATCGACGCACCAGCCGGCCGGCGTATCGCGGATCGCCGTCGCATCGATGCGGAAACTCTGGCTACCCGCGCGCACTTCGCCTGTTTCGCGGTCGATCGTCAGGCTGCGACGCTCGTCGAACACCCAGCCGGTTGCGCGGCGCAACTTCTTGTCGACACGCACCGCCAGGTCGAGCGCGAGCACCATGTCGGCCAGGTCGACACACACCCCCTGCGGCGTCTGATAACCGCGCACCCCGTCGCCGAGCCGATATTGCCCCGATCGCAGATCGAACAGCCAGCGGTCGTCTTCATTCGGCGTCCAGCTGTCCGAAGCGACAGAAGCCGGCTCTTTTTCAGCGGCATGAGCGCCGGAGGGCAAGAGGCCCGCCAGCGCCAAACCGGCCAATATTGCCGGTTTCCATTTTGAAAGGGCCGCGCGCAGCACGCGCTCTGTCCGTTTGCCGGACCCCTTGGCCTATTTCACCACCCGGTCGGCCTCGTCGATCGTGCCGCCGCCGACCTCGCGATCCTCGGTATAACGGATATGCACCGGGCCTTTCAGCTGTGCGGCCAGTTCGGGCGGCACGCGCAGCGATACCTGGCGTGCGCCGACCTCGGGATAGACTGCAATGCCGCGCGCGACCAGCAAGGGCTCGGGCTTGCCGGGCCGCGTCACCTCAATGTCGCCATAGACCGAGCGGTTGCCGCTCCGCTTCAAGTCGAAATTGAACGCCGGCCCGTCGCGCGTCTCGCCGACCCATGCCTCGCCGATCACCGCCTCGGCCCCAAGGTCGCCGACGCGCACGATTACCGGGATCGTGATGCCATAGATGGGTGTAAGGGCGATCGACACCCCGCCGCTTGCCGCCTTCGGCGCGTCGGTCGCCGCGACCGCGTCGGGAACCGCGCGGAACAGCATATGGGCACGATATTCGCCCGGCGGCGTGCCTTCGGGAACGCGCACCCCGACGCGGATCACCTGCGGCTGGTTGGGAGGCAGCGTGACGCGGCGCGGGCTGAAGGCAATCATGCCGAGCGCCGCTTTTTCAGCCTCGTTCGCGTCCGCTTCGGCGATCTCGTCGAGCCCGCCCTCGGCGGTCATCCTTTTGATCTCGAGGCTGATGCGATAGGTCGCCGGCTCGCCGCCGATATTGTTCAGGATCACCTCGGTCCCGCGCGATCCGTCAAGAATGACGCGCGTCGGCGCGACGAGCAGGTCGCCCGAAGCCAAAGCGGGCACAGCCGCGGCGCCAAATGCGGCGGCGGAAAACAGGCAGAAAGCCTTCATAAAACGCAACATGGATACGATCCCCACAATCGTTGGTCCGGTGCGGTCCCCACCGCGCCTTCTGGTCGCATCCTGCCTGCCCGAACATGGTTGATATTTTGCTAACCATCACAGGCTTTTGCCGCGCCTCCGTGCCATGAAAAAAGGCCGTCGGGGCTGGTGCCCGACGACCTTTTTCATGGCCGGCAGACCCGCAGGCCTGCCGTACCCCCCACCCGCTTGGAAAGCTTATTGGTAGTTGGCGGTGACGTCGAACGTCCCCGTATAGTCGCCCGACGCCTGGTTGGCGCCGACGCTCAGCGTGCCGCCGACCTGGAAAGCACCGCCCGTGGCGCCCAGCGTGACGTTGGTCGCCGAATAGGTCAGCGTCGCGGTCATATTGCCGCTGATCGAGCCGTTAAGCGTGACGCTCGAATCGCCGCCGACAACGACCACGGCGCCGTTGGTGCCCGCGATGTTGAAGTTGGCGGCGGTCGTCGTGCCCGTGCACGACAGGCCCGCACCGCAGGTCGCGGCGCCAGCGGTCGACACGGCGACGGTCGAAGCGGTTGCGCCGCTGATGATCGTCGCGAACTGAAGATCGCTGGTGTTGGTGAGCGTGATCTGGCGCAGGATCTTGGCTTTCGCCGTACCCGTGGCCGTCGCTGCATGCGCCGCCGAAGCGTTCATGGCGAGAGCAGCAATCGCGGCGCCGACGAGGGCGCGCTTCATTCCAAAGTTGCGCATATGATTTGGTCCCTTGAATGCGAAAACAGTCAAAATCCGAATGGAAATCCCACCCCATTCGCCGACCCTATTAGCCGCCGACCCGTTCAGCCTTTGCCAGCAAGCATGGTTAACAGCGCAGTAGCAATTGGCCCGCCTTACGCCAGGTAAGCAGGAGAAATCAGCGCATTAGCGCGATTGCGGGGCTGCCATGGGGACCGCCTTCAGACCCTTAACGGCCCGGACTGACACAAATTAAGCGGTGGAGACGGAAAGAATCGAGCGGACTGCGACGCGCCGCGTCAGATCGATTCGCCGCTGAGCCGCTGGCAGATCATGTCGAGCTGATCGAGCGACGCGAATTTCAGCGTCAGCGCGCCCCGGCCCCCGCCGGCATATTGGATCGCGACGCCGATCCCCAGCAGCTCGGACAAATGGCGCTCGACCGCGACGATGTCAGGGTCGCGTCCCGCGCTGGCATTCACTTCCGCCGCCGCCTTGCGCCCGCCGCCCTTCTCGGCGCGCACCAGCGCCTCGACGGTGCGGACCGACAGGCCCTCCTTGACCACCTTGCGCGCGATCGCCTCGGCATCATCGGCACCGATCAGCGCCCGCGCATGCCCCATCGCCAGCGATCCGTCGCCGATCAAGGCCTGCACGCCCGCCGGCAGGTCGAGCAGCCGCATCAGGTTCGCGACATGGCTGCGCGATTTGCCGACAAGCTTGGCAAGTTCTTCCTGGCTGTGGCCAAAATCGTCGATCAGGCGGCGATAGGCGCCCGCCTCTTCGATCGCGTTCAGATCCTGCCGCTGAATATTCTCGACCAGCGCGATCTCATAGGTCGCAGCATCGTCGAGCTCGCGCACGAGCGCAGGAATCTGGTGCAGCCCCGCGCGTTGCGCCGCGCGCCAACGTCGTTCGCCGGCAACGAGCTGATATCCCTCGCCGTCGGGCGCGCGGCGGACGATGATCGGCTGCAAGAGCCCGCGCGCGGCGATCGAATCGGCGAGTTCGACGATCGCCGCCTCGTCGAAATGGCGACGCGGCTGGCCTGGCAGCGGGCGGATCTGGCCGACCGCGACATGCTGAACCGAATCACCGCCGGCGGGCGCTGCGGTTTTCGCGGCGCTGCCGGGGGTCGCAAGTACGGGGGCTTCTACCGCGACGTCACCGAACAAGGCGTTCAGCCCGCGGCCGAGCCCCGAGGCTTTTTTGCGCGGCGGGGTCGCCTCATGTCCTGTTTCATCTTTATTATCAGACATTTATGCAGCCTTGCGGACGTTGGGCAAGCGGTCGATCAACTCACGGGCGAGCGCGATATAGGCCGCCGACCCGGCGCAGCGGTGATCATAGATCAGCGCGGGCAGGCCATGGCTCGGCGCTTCGGACAGGCGGACATTGCGCGGGATCACGGTTTCGAACACCACAGGACCCAGAACCTCACGCACATCGTCGGACACCTGGTCGGTCAGCCGGTTGCGCCGGTCGAACATGGTAAGCGCGACGCCGAGGATCGTGAGCTTCTGGTTGAAGCGGCCGCGCACACGCTCGACCGTGGTCAGAAGCTGGCTGAGCCCCTCGAGCGCGAAGAATTCGCATTGCAGCGGGACGATCAGCGATTCGGCCGCGATCAGCGCGTTGAGCGTGAGCATGCCGAGGGACGGCGGACAGTCGATCAGGCAGATGTCCCACTGCCCCGCCTCGACGCCGGTTAGCGCCTGTTCGAGCCGGTGTAGACGATCGGCGAATTCGATGAGCTCAATCTCGGCGCCCGACAGGTCGACCGTCGCCGGCACGATATCGAGCCGGGGCACAGCCGTCGCCACGGCGCAATCGGCGAGCTGGGCGTCGCCGCGCAGCAACTCGTAACTCGAAAATTCGCGCTGGGCTTGCTTGATGCCGAGCCCGGTCGACGCATTGCCCTGCGGATCAAGGTCGATGATCAGCGTCCGCCAGCCGGTCGCCGCGAGGGCGGTGGCCAGGTTGATCGCCGTCGTCGTCTTGCCAACCCCGCCCTTCTGGTTCGCCACGGCAATGCGGATCATCGCTTTCCTCGCTGTTTTGCCGCGATTTTTCCGGTTCCGACCAAAATCTGGCTGTCGGCGTCGGTACGGCTTTGTTCCACGTGAAACAGACTCTGCCATGCCTGCGGCAGCAACGCCAGTTCCTTAACCGCGTTTCGCCCTTTTGGCAGCAGCCAGCGCGTCGATTCGGTGGAAAAACGGGCGGATAAGTCGATCAACTTGTCCAGCGGAGCAAAGGCGCGCGCGCTAATCGTCGATGCGGGTCGGGTCGGGACGCGTTCAAGCGGCGCCTCGGCGATCTCCACATGCTTCAGATCGAGTTCGGCGACAACATCGCGCAGAAAATCACAGCGACGCTTGCGCGATTCGACAAGCAGCATCGGGCGATCGGTCAGGATCGCAGCGACCAGCCCCGGCAGGCCCGGCCCGCTGCCAAGATCGATCCAGAGCCCCGCCCCTTCGCGCGCGTCCAACAGCGGAAGCTGCGCGCTGTCGGCGATATGCCGGACCCACAGAGTCGGGATCGTCGAGGCGGCGATCAGATTCTGCTGCGCATTTTCGGCGGTCAGCATTTCGGCGAAGCGATCGAGCTTGCCCCAGGCGGCTTGCGTCGGCGTAAACGCCTCAGCCATCCACGCGCGCGCGGATTCTTCGCTGTCGATCAGATCGCTCACGCCGCGCGCCGGCGGCTACGGACCATGATCGCGGTCAGCGCCGCGGGAGTCACCCCGTCGATGCGCGATGCCTGTCCCAGCGTTTCGGGACGCGCCTTGCTGAGCCGCTCGACCATCTCGCGCGACAGGCCGCCGATCGCGCCATAGTCGAGCGCGGGATCAAGCGCGATCGCCTCGTTCGCGGCAAGCGCGCGCAACTCGGCGTCCTGCCGCGCGATATAGGGCGCATAATGCGCATCCTCGGCAACCTCGGACAGGATCGCCCCATCGATTGCGTCGAGGTCGGGCGCCAGCCGCGCAAGCGTCGCCATCGTCACCTCGGGATAGCGCAGCAGGTCGATCCTTTTGCGCGCCATACCGTCACCCGGCAGCGCCAGCCCGATCGCTGCAAAATCCGCGGTTGCCACCGGCATATCAAGCAGAGCTTCGGCTCTCGCCCGCTCAGCCTGGCGCGCGTCGAACAGCGCGGCGGTCGCCGGGCGTACCAGTCCGAGTTCGATCCCCGTCGGCGTCAGCCGCGTCGCGGCGTTGTCGGCGCGCAGCCGCAGCCGATATTCGGCACGCGCGGTGAGCATGCGATAGGGCTCGGTCACGCCCTGCAGCACCAGATCGTCGACCATCACGCCGATATAGGAGACCGAACGGTCGAGGATCAGCGGCGCGCGCCCTTGGACGGCTAGCGCGGCATTCGCACCCGCGATTAGTCCCTGCGCGGCGGCTTCTTCGTAACCGGTCGTGCCGTTGATCTGCCCGGCGCACCACAATCCCCCGATAGCGCGCACCTGCAACGTCCGGTCGAGCGCACGCGGATCGATATGGTCATATTCGACCGCATAGCCCGGCACGACCATCTCGACTGCCTCAAGCCCGTCCATCGTGCGCAGCATCGCGAGCTGGACATCGGCGGGCAGCGAGGTGGAAATGCCGTTCGGATAAACCAGATGACTGTCGAGACCCTCAGGTTCGAGGAAAACCTGATGCCCGTCGCGGTCGGCGAAGCGGTGGATCTTGTCCTCGATCGACGGGCAATAGCGCGGACCCGCCGCGCCAATCGCGCCGGTGAACAGCGGCGAGCGATGCAGATTTTCGGCGATGATTCGGTGCGATTCGGCGTTTGTACGCGTGATCGCACAGAAAATCTGCGGCACCGCCCGTTCGCTGTTCCACGTGGAACAGGTCCAGGCCTCGCCATCCGACGGCTGTTCTTCGAGCCGCGCCCAGTCGATCGTCCGCCCGTCGAGCCGCGGCGGCGTCCCGGTCTTGAGCCGTGCCATCGGCAGGTCGGCGACGCGCAACTGTCCGGCAAGCCGATGCGCCCCTGCTTCGCCGATGCGCCCGCCTTCCATCCGTTCCTCGCCGCGGAACAGCCGTCCGCCGAGGAAGGTGCCCGTCGCGAGCACCACCGCGCCAGCCGACAAAAGCGTTCCGTCACCCAGCTCGAGCCCGGTGACGCGCGAACCATCGTCGGACAAACTCAACGCGGCCGCCTCGCCGGCCACGACCGTGATCGCCTCATCGGCAGTGAGCAGCTTCTGGATCGCGTCGCGATAGAGTTTGCGGTCAGCCTGGATGCGCGGACCCTGCACCGCGGCGCCCTTCGACGCGTTGAGCATGCGATAGTGGATCGCGGCGGCATCGGCGGCGCGTGCCATCCACCCGTCGAGAGCATCGACCTCGCGCATCAGATGCCCCTTGCCGAGCCCCCCGATTGCCGGGTTGCACGACATCGTCCCGATCAGCGCCGGGTCAAAACTGACGAGCCCCACGCGCGCGCCGAGCCGAGCCGCCGCGGCCGCGGCCTCGGTTCCGGCATGCCCACCGCCGACGACGATGACATCAAAAATTTCGCTGCTGTGCATGATTGCTGCGGCCTTTACCGCAAAGCCGAACGCGAATCCACCATGGTGAGATCAAAGCGATGTTTCACGTGAAACATCATTTTCCGATGCAAAACCGCCCGAACAGCGCGTCGAGCATATCCTCGACCCCGGCGCGCCCGGTGATGCGGTCCAGCGCCGTTCCGGCGAGCCTAAGTCGTTCCGCTAGCAGGATTAAGTCCCTCATCTCGCGCGATCCCGCCTCGACTTTCAGCCAGTCTCGCGCCTCGGCAAGCGCCGCGCGTTGGCGCTGGCGCAGCACCGCTTCGCCCTCGCGCGGCATCAGCGTGCCCGCCATCTCGACGATCATGCGGTGGAGCCTGTCCATTCCCTCGCCTGTCGTCGCCGACAGGATCAGGTCACAATGCGCGGCTTCGGCTTCGGCGGCCGCGTCACCGCGCCAGCGGTCGGCCTGCGCCGCGATCAGGATCGTCCGCACATGCGCGGGCACGTCCTTCGGCGGTCCCAGCCACAGCACGATATCCGCCGCCTCGACCGCGGCCTTCGCCCGATCGATCCCGATCACCTCGATCTGGTCGGCACCTTCCACCCTGATCCCGGCCGTATCCGAAAAGCGCATCGCAATCCCGTCGAGCGCCAGCGGCGTTTCGATCACATCGCGCGTCGTCCCTGCCACGGGCGACACGATCGCCAGCTCGCGCTGCGCCAAGGCGTTGATCAACGTCGATTTTCCGGCATTGGGCGGCCCCGCGATCACCACCGACAGTCCCTCGGCGATCACCTCCGCCGCCGGCCGCGCCAGCCAGACGTCAAGTTCGGCCGAAAGCACGTCCATGCCCGCAATCAAACGCTGCGCGACACTTTCGCCAACTTCGACGTCATCCTCATCGGCGAAATTGAGCTCGGCCTCCGCCCCCGCCATTAGCGTCAGCAATCTCTCCTGCCACTCCGCCACCGCGCGCGAGACGTGCCCGCTCGCCAGCCCAAGCGCCTGCACGCGCTGGCTCTCGGTCTCGGCGGCGAGCAGGTCGGCGAGCCCCTCGGCCTCGGCCAGATCGATCCGTCCATTCAGGAAAGCGCGCCGCGTAAACTCGCCGGCAACCGCCGGACGCAGCCCCGGCATCGCGCCGAGTGCCGCTTCAACCGCCGCAACCACCGCACGGCCGCCGTGCAGGTGCAGCTCGGCCAGATCCTCGCCCGTCGCGGTTGCCGGCCCCGGAAACCACAGCATAAGCGCGCGATCGAGCGCCCCGCCCTCTGCGCCCTTCAGTTCGGCCAGCACGGCGCGGCGCGGTTCGGGCAATCGCCCCGCCAGTGCCTGCAAAGCAGCGCCAGCTTGCGGCCCGCTCACACGCACGACGCCGATTGCCGCCGGCGGCATCCCGCTCGACAGCGCAAAAATCGTATCGCTTACAGTTTCTTGGCTCAGCTCTTGCGTCCCTTGGGACCCTTGTCGTCGTCCGCGGCCTTCGAAGCGCCGCCCATCAGTCCGCCACCGAACTGCCCGAGCAACGACTGGACAAGCTCCAGCCCGCTCCCGCCCATCGGTACCCAGGTCTTGACCATCTGCTGGACCATGTCGGGGGTGATGCCCTTGGCCATCAACTCCTTGACGCGGCTGAGATAAATATCGTGCAGCGGCTCGAGATCGGGCAGGCCGAACAGCCGCCGCGCTTCCTCGGGCGTGCAATCCACTTCGATATTGACCTTCATACCAGTCTCCCGCCCGCTCTTGCCGCTTGAGCCACACTCGCGGCGCCGCTAGCTTTGCGCTTTCACCGCCAATTAGCAAGAGTCAGGAGCCCCTCCATGTCCGCGACGAACACCAGCATCCCCGCGCTCGGCGGCGAAGGCGAAATCCCCGCCTATGTCGCGCGTCCCGACGCCGATTCGTCGCGCGCGATCATCGTCATTCCCGAAATCTTCGGCTTGAACGCGGGCATCGTCCAGAAATGCGAAGATTGGGCGGCGCAGGGCTATCTGGCGATCGCGCCCGACCTCTTCTGGCGTTTCGCGCCCGGGGTCGATCTCAACCCCGATGTCGAGGCCGAATTGAACCAGGCGCTCGACCTTCTCGGCCAATATGACACCGACGACGGGGTCAAGGATATCGAAGCAGCGATCCGCTGGCTCCACGCGCAGGGTGCCGCAAAAGTCGGCTGCGCGGGCTACTGCCTCGGCGGCAAGCTCGCCTATATGACCGCGGCGCGCACCGATATCGATGCGTCAGTCGGCTATTATGGCGTCATGATCGATCAGATGCTGAACGAAAGCCATGCGATCGCGAAGCCGTTGATGCTCCATATTCCGACCGCCGACCATTTTGTCAGCCGCGAAGCGCAGGCCAAGATGCACGAAGCGCTCGATCCGCATCCGAAGGTGACGCTCCACGACTATGTCGGGCTCGACCATGGCTTCGCCGCAACCGACGGCGATCGCCGCGACGATGCCGCCGCCGAGCTCGCCGACAGCCGCACCCGCGCCTTCCTCGCCGAGCATCTCGCATGAGCAGCCATCCCGGTCTCAACGCCTGGCACGCCTATATGAAGGCGGGCGATCCGCAGGCGCTCAAGGACCTGCTCGCCGAGGATGCGGTGTTCCACTCGCCCGTCGTCCACACGCCGCAGCAAGGGCGCGACAAGGTCTTCGCCTACCTCCACGCCGCGAGCCACGTCCTCGGCGGCGACGATTTTCGCTACCTGCGCGAAATTGTCGATGGCGATCAGGCCATGCTCGAATTCCAGAGCATTCTCGACGGCATTCAGATCAACGGTGTCGACATCGTTCGCTGGAATGAGGATGGAAAGATAAGCGATTTCAAGGTGATGGTTCGCCCGCTCAAGGCGATCAACAAGGTCTGGGAAAAGATGGCCGCGATGCTGGCCGCGCAGGCCGGCTAGATCAGGCTGAGCTTGGCCAGCTCGCGATAAAGCTCGGGCGGCAGCTCGCCGATCCCGCTCGCATCGTCGACACCCTTCGGCGCATCGGCGTCGGCCAGATAACGCCAGCCCTGGTGCGCACGCTTCGGCTGCGGGTGCACGCGCTCGAGATCGGCGACGCACACGATGTCGATCCGGCCGTCGCTGCGATCCTCGAAGCGCAGGATTTCGACCCGCGCGACGAGTATGTGCTTCACGATGAAATGCAGCTTGCCCCCGATCAGCTCGTCGGCGCGCTTGGGCTTGAAGCGCGTCGCAAAGCGAATCTCGCCGTCTGCGGAATAATTGGCGATCCGGGTCTCCAGCGCCGGATAGTCGGCGCATCCGACGGCAACGCGGGTCATATGAAGCGGGGGCATGACCTGGAGATGGGGACCCACCAAGAAAAAAGCCAGCCCCGCGAAGGACTGGCTTTTCCTTTTAGCCGAACAAGGTTCCGATCCCCACGCCGGGGTCGATCCAGCCTTCGTAGATCATCTTGACCG
>CAUUIU010000041.1:0-14235 GCA_963545025.1 uncultured Sphingopyxis sp.
AGGGTCAGATAATCTGGGCAAAGGAAAAGCGGCGTTTCGCCGGGGAGTTCCAAGATACGGCGCAGCGAGCGGAAGAGCCGCGCCGCATCGCCGCCCGGAAAATCGGCGCGCGCCGAGCCGTAATCGGGCATGAACATCGTGTCGCCGACGAAGACCAGGTCGCCGATCGCATAGGCGACGCAGGCCGGGGTGTGGCCGGGAGCATGGAGAACGGTGACCGGCAAATCGCCGATCGCGAAGCGGTCGCCGTCCGACCAGAGGCGGTCGAAATCCGAGCCGTCACGTCGAAAATCGGCCCCGGCATTGAAAATGTCGCCGAAGACCGCCTGGACATCGCGGATATGCTCGCCGATCGCGATCGCACCACCGAGCCTCTTCTGAAGCCAGGGCGCCGCCGAAAGATGGTCGGCGTGAGCATGGGTCTCGAGGAGCCAGTCGATCGATATCCCCTCGGCACGCACATGGTTGGCGATCGCTTCGGCCGACCTGGTCGACGTCCGTCCCGACGCGGCATCATAGTCGAGCACGCTGTCGATCACCGCGCCGCGCATGGTCAAGGGGTCGTGGACGACATAGCTGATCGTCGAGGTCGCGGGGTCGAAAAAGCCCTTTACCACTGCCGCGCCGCGCGCGGTTGAGGCAAGCTGCGCCGAAGCCGCCGCAAGCGCCAGATCGCCCGGCGCGGTTCCTTCGGTGCCCAATGTCCCGGTCATGACGGCAGCGGCCCGAGATGCGGGCGCGTGGGGTCGCAGCGCCGGAAATGGCCTGCAAAATCGGCGATCGCGCCGACGATCCATTCCGAGAAGCGCGCACCGCTTTCAGCGGAGGCGAGTGTCGGATCGCCCTGCCCGACGCCGTTTGACGCAACTTCCGTGACGTCGAGTGGCAGCTCGACGTCGCCGAACATCGCGCTCGCGAACTGGCCCGTCGTGGACAGGCCGAAGGCGCTCGACCGCGTCGCGGGCCGCGCCGCGTCCATCCGCATCAGTTCGGGCGTGAGATGGAGACCGACCGAGGTGACGGGATCGGCGCCGTGGCTGCGCGCGCGCGCGGCCCCAGCGCCGTGCATCTCCTGCCAGACGCTGTCGGGGATCATCCGCCACAGGTTGAGCGACGCGATCATGATGCCCCGCTCGCGGCGGATCTTATGCGCAACCTGCCCGATCAGCGGCTCATTGGTCGAATGTCCGTTGCAGACGATGATATGGCTGAGGCCATGGTCGAGAAAGGCGGTGACCATATCGCCCAGGACCACGGTGAAGGGGGGCGAATTCGAACCATAGAAGCCGTCAGCGCGGTCGAGCAGGTTTTGGTACACCTGCAAGGTCGGCACTGCGGCGATCTTCTTCTTCGCCATCTTGGTGATCGCGGCGCCCAAGCGCGGCAGCGGATGTTCGATCATGTCGACGCCCGCGTCGACCGCCACCTCGGTGTAGATGGTCTCGCAGTCGCAGGAGACCTTGAGCCCGAGCAGATGCGCTTCCTCGATTCCAGCGCGCACCTCGTCGGGCGCAAAATTGCTCGCGATCTTGATGACGCTCGCGCCTTCCTTGAATGCCTTGCTCACCATGCTGCGCCAGGCGTCGGGACCATCGACCTCCGTCGCATAATCGGGGCCATGGCTGGGGATCACGGGCCGCTCGGTCGCGTGGGCTCCTGTCCCCGTGATGATCCAACCCGCCGCGAATACACGCGGCGCCGGGATCATGTCGGCCGCGCTCCACTGGCTGAGCAAGAACGGCGCGTTGCTGACCCCGTTGAGGTCGCGCACGGAAGTGAAGCCGTATGCGAGGAAATACCGGAGATTACGCTGCCCGCGCAGCGTCCCTACCCCTTCGCCGCCCTGCTCGTCGAACGGCGAGGCGCGGTCGGGATAGGTGACATGGGTGTGCATGTCGATGAACCCCGGCATCACGGTCTTGCCCGCGGCATCAATGATCTTCGCGTCCGCTCCCCAGCCCGTCGCATCGGGCGCCAGCACCGCCTTGATGCGATTGCCCTGGATTACGACCGTCGCAGGGCGCACGCCGCCGCTTACTGCATCGAACAGCCGCCCGCCGCGAATGGCGAACTCTGGGCCGGTCTCGGCCACGGGCTTCATCGGGATGCGGACGGGATATTCGCTCGTCCGGGCATCGGGCCCGAGGAACGGGTGGCGGTCGTTGAGCTTGGGGACGGGCTCGCCGGCGGGCGCCTGCGCGGCGGAGGCGGCAGAAAGGGAAAGAAGAGCCGCTACGACCGTGACCCCGAGAGAGGTCCTCGCCAGAGACGGCTGGAGGGACAGTTTCGCTTTCATGGCAGGCGACGGCTTCTCTAAATTGAGAACGGGCCCTTATTTCGACCGGAAGGAGCCCCCTCGTTGGCTAAGACGCAGCCGGTTGGGATCACCCCACCAGGCATTTTGAGTTTATGCTATTTCTTTGCTATGGTCCCGCGGGGCCGGGCGCGCATGCGCAACGATATCACATGGCGGTTTCACCGCGGCACGCGCCCTTCAGGCACACACCCCGCGCAGGAGGCCCGTCGCGAGCGCCGCGTCAGTAGAAGCCGAGATTGTCGATTTCGCCCCAAGCGCTCGCTCCGGCATCGCGCTGAACGACGACCCCGACCTGTACGAGATCGTCGCCGCGCCAGGCCGGCGCGTCGCCGCGGCCGGGCTTGGTAGCGACGAGCGCGCTGAACGGCACGCGCAGGTCGGACCAGCCTTCCTTCGCCTCAATGGGGGCAGTGAACTCGCCGGCGAGCGTGTTGACGACGAGGAGATAGCGGCCGGCGCCGCGCATTTCGAGCCGGACGCCTGCAAACTTGCGCGCATCGACCGGACGCACCGAACCGCGGCTCAAGGGCACGAGAACGCCGCCCTCGGGCTTGTCCTTGAGCGACATCTGTACTGCGAAGGCAAGCGCCGAGCCGTCGCGGCCCGCATGGGTGACGCGGTTGGAGACCACCGACGAGCGCTCGACGCCGCCATCCATGTCGGTGAGGCCGAGCGTGTCGAGCGAGCTGCGCCCATCGGCGCGCTCGAAATCGTCGATCAGCGCCGCGGCGGGCACTGCAGGCAGCGTGGTGGCAAGGTTGCCCGCGGGCAGCTTGACGCCGCCGCCATGGACGAGCTTGCCGTCGACATAGACGCGGTCGATCTTCTCGACATCGCCGATCGTCTCCCAGGGCTTGCCGTCGATCAGGACGAGATCGGCGCGCTTGCCCTTCTCGATCGTGCCGCGGTCACCTGCGAGTCCCAGTGCGAGCGCGCTGTTCGACGTGCCGGCGAGCAGCGCGGCCTTCGGCGTCAGACCGGCCGCAACGAGCAGCTCCATTTCCTGGAGCGTCGAGATGCCGTGCTTTGCGCTGCCGATGCCGGCGTCGGTCCCGACCGCGATCGTGACACCTGCGGCGTGGAGATTGCGGACATTCTCCTCGGCATAGCCATATTTGCGGATGCGCAGCCGCGTCGCGTCATCGTCCTTGCGTCCGGGGCCCATTTCGTCGGGCTTCAGCTGATAGATGGCGAGCGTCGGGGCATAGAAGGTGCCTGCCTTCTTGATCTGGGCGATCGCGTCGGCGTCGAGCACCCCGTCCTGGATGCTGTGCGCGATCACGTCGATGCCGGCGACGGCCGCGAGCTTGCCGCGCTCGACGGTCACCGTGTGGGTGAGGACGCGCTGGCCATGCTTGTGCGCCTCGTCGGCGAGCGCGGCGAGCGTCTCGACATTCATCGAGGTTTCCTCAGGCAGCTGACCGTAGCGCCAGCCGTCGGCGAACGCCTTGATATAGTCGGGACGGTAAGGCTGTAGCGCCTGCACCTCGCGGCGCGCGCTCTCGGCGGTCGCGACCCATTTGGTGGTGTTGGTGTCGCCCCAGTCGGCGCCGTGCCCGCCCGGCGTGCTCATGCGCGCGACGAAATTGACGTGCGGCGCATAGATGTCGGCAAGCCAGGCGCGGCGCGGCGCAAATGCCTCGGGCTGCTGATGGAAGTCGTTCACCGTCGTCACGCCGCTCGCGAGATAGGCGTTGGCGATCTGCGGCAGCGTGCCGGGCGAGCCAGCGGGACCCCAATGGGTATGCACATCGATGAAGCCCGGCAGCAGCGACTTGCCGTCGGCGCGGACGACCTTGGCACCCCTCGGAACCTTGACGTCGGAGCCAACGGCCTCGATCCGGCCATCGCGCACGACGACGGTGCCGCGATAAGGATCCTTGCCGGTCGCATCGAAAATCGTCGCGCCAGTGATCGCGACGAGGTCGCCGCCCGGTTCGGCGAGCACCGACTGGCTCGCCCAGCCAAGACCGGCGGCAATCGCCGTTCCCGCCACAAGCAACTTCCGAAAACTGGCCACGCGCGTCTCCTCGATTGTCTGAATGTACCCTGCACTGCATTGACGCAGTGGCAGCGCATATCCCCACCATGTGGTTCGATCCGCGCCCGCCATGTCGCAACAAAATGCGCTTGTCGACCGCATTGCCGCTGCGGAATCTCGCCGCGCCTGCGTCTCTGCTTCCTGTACGCCCCGCCCGGGGCGAAGCCGGAACGGACAGACATGAACAGAGTTTTCGCCTTCATCCTCATCTTTGCCATGATCACCGGGATCGCAGCGGGCTGGTTCGTCAATTCGCATTACCCCACCGCGCGCGCGGCCGAAATCGCCGAAAATCTCTCGATCCTCACCGACCTCTTCCTGCGCCTGATCAAGATGATCATCGCGCCGCTCGTCTTCGCGACGCTCGTCGCGGGGATCGCGCATATGGAGGACGCCGCCGCGATCGGCCGGGTCGGCGCGAAGACGATGGGCTGGTTTATCGGGGCCTCGATCGTGTCGCTCTCGATCGGGCTCGTCATGGTTCACCTGCTCCAGCCAGGCTCGAGCCTCGCGCTCGCGCTGCCGACAGGCGATGCGGCGGGGGTCGTCGCGACGGGCGATTTCTCGCTCAAGCAGTTTGTCACCCACCTCATTCCGCAATCGATCGTCCAGGCGATGGCCGAGAACGAGATCCTGCAGATCGTCGTCTTCTCGGTGCTCGTCGGCTCGGCGGTGGCGGCGATCGACGACAGGGCGCCCGCGGTGCTCGCGCTCGTCGAGCAGGTCGCCACGATCATGCTCAAGGTGACGGGCTTCGTGATGAAGACCGCGCCAGTCGCGATCTTCGCCGCGCTCGCCTCGACCGTCGCCACACAGGGTCCCGGCGTACTCGTCACCTATGCCGGTTTCGTCAGCGGCTTTTACCTGTCGCTCGGCGTCCTCTGGCTCGTCCTCTTCCTCGCCACCCTCGCCATCATCGGCACCCGCGCCTTCGGCCTGTTCCGCGGCATCCGCACCCCCGTATTGCTCGCCTTTTCAACCGCGAGCTCGGAAGCCGCCTACCCCAAGACGATGGAAGAACTCGAGAAGCAGGGGGTCAACCGCCGCATCGTCTCCTTCGTGCTGCCGCTCGGCTACAGTTTCAACCTCGACGGGTCGATGATGTATTGCACCTTCGCGGTGCTCTTCATCGCGCAGGCCTATGGCATCGACATGACCATCGGCCAGCAGATCACGATGCTGCTTCTGCTTATGATCACGTCGAAGGGCATGGCCGGGGTCCCGCGCGCCTCGCTCGTCGTGATCTCGGCGACACTCGCCTATTTCAAGCTGCCCGAAGCCGGGCTGCTCCTGATCCTCGCGGTCGACCATCTGCTCGACATGGGCCGCTCGGCGACCAACGTCGTCGGCAATTCGGTCGCCGCCGCGGTCATCGACCGCTGGGAAGGCCGGCGCATGGCGCGCGAAGCCGCTACCGGTGACCCGGCCCCCGCCGAACAACAGCCCGCTCTCGTTACCAAGGAATAATCATGTCCAAGATCGAATCCCGCCTTTCCAGCCTCGGCGTCGAGCTGCCCGACGTCTGCCCCCCCGTCGCCAACTATGTCTCATCGACCCGCTCGGGAAATATCGTGCAGATCTCGGGCCAGCTGTCGACCCACGCCAATGGCGGGATCAAGGGAACGGTCGGCGACGACTGCAGCCTTGCAGACGGCATCATCGCTGCGCGGCTATGCGCGATCAACCTCATCGCCCAGTTCAAGGCGGCGGCAGGCGGCGACCTCGATCGCGTCGCGCGCGTCCTGAGGCTCGGCGGCTATGTCCAGGCCGGCTCCGAGTTCTACGACATACCGACCGTTATGAACGGCTGCTCGGACCTGATCGTCGATGTGTTCGGCGAGGCGGGCAAGCATGCGCGCTCCGCGATCGGAGTCTACCGACTGCCCTTCAATTTCGCGGTCGAGGTCGATGCGGTCATCGAGATCGACAGCTAACCGGGTCTCAATTCAAGACACAAAAGTTCGCCTGACTGCAAGGGGTTGTAATTTTCCGCGCGAATATCGATGGGGATTCGTCGGCGACTTGCGTCACAGCAGAATGAGATGGGAGAAAATCCATCCGCCGCACGGAGGACGACGCGCCAATCGGGTCGACAAAAAGGGGACATGGCATGATGAACAGCAGAAATTCGCGCTACCGGAAGCAAATTCTCGCCGCCGCATCGTTGATCGGGATGGTCGTCGTGCAGAACGCCGCGGCGCAGGAGCAGGCCGCGCAAACCGGCGCTGCGACCGAGCCGCAATCGGCGCCGCGCGGCGAGGAAATCGTCGTCACGGGCAGCCGCATCGCCGGCACCAAGATCACCGAAGCCCTCCCCGTAACCGTCGTGGGCGAGGATGAGATTGCGGCAACCGCTGCGGTCTCGGGCGATGAGCTACTGCGATCGATCCCGCAAATGAGCGACCAGTCGTTCAACAGCAGCAACGGCCAGACGAGCAGCAATTTCGCGCGCGGCGACGTGGGTTCGATCGACCTGCGCGGGCTCGGTGTCGGCAACACGCTCGTCCTGCTCAACGGACGCCGCCTCGTCCAGCATCCGAGCAGCCAGGCGAGCACGTCTCTCGCGCCCGTCATCACCTACAACAGCAACTCGATCCCGGTCTTCGGTATCCAGCGCGTCGAAGTGCTGCGCGATGGCGCCGCGGCGCTCTACGGCACCGATGCCGTCGCGGGCGTCGTCAACACGATTCTGCGCGACAATGTCAACGGCGGCGGACTTGCGCTGCAATATGGCGGCGCCGAGGGTACCGGGCTGCGCGAGTTCAACGGCTCAGGCTATCTGGGCACCGATTTCGCCGGGAATCGCGGCAATATCTCGTTGCTGTTCAACTATACCAACCGCACCGCTCTGACGTCGCAGGACCAGGATTTCACCGCGACGGGGGACCACCGCTTCTTCGACGATTTTGCGGGCACGGTCTTCGAAGGTTCGAACAGTCTCGATGACACCAGCACGTTATCGCAATGGGGCAATTTCACGACCGGTGGCGTCCGCGTGCGCCGGGGGACGACCAACATCACAAGCGCCGGCGGCGTGTTTTCGATCCAGCCGACCGCGAACGGTGGCTGTTCGGCCGATCTGGGCGGCGGTATCTGCATCGACGATGCCACCCGCGCCACGACCGGCGCCGATCGTAACACCCGCTGGGATTCGCAGAAGAATTTCCCGCAGTCGATCATTCCCCGGCTCGATCGCATCAATGTGTTCGCGAACGGCCATTATGACCTGACTGACAATCTGACGGTCTTCGGCGAAGCCGGCTATTATTATGCCAAGACGCGCAGCATCCAGGACAGCGTGTTCTCGATCGGTTCGATCCAGATGACGGTGCCGGCATCGAACTATTGGAACCCTTTCGGCCCGGTCACCTTCGCCAACGGCACGGCGAACCCCAACCGCCTCGCCGGGATCGACGCACCCGCCGCGGGGCTGCCGGTCACGATGACCAGCTATCGCTTCGTCGATCTCGGGCCCACCGTTGTCGATGTGACCAACCGGCAGTTCCGCGCCTTGCTGGGCCTGCGCGGCGAAGCACTCGGCTTCAACTGGGAAACCGCCGCCCTCTATTCGCAGGCGACGGTGCGCGACGTCCAGGACGGGATCAGCGCCACGCTGCTTCAGCAGAATCTCGCGCTGTCGACGCCCGACGCCTATAACCCCTTCAACGGCGGGAATCCCGACGATCCTACCGGTCTGCCGATTTCGGATGGCAATCTGGCGGCGGGCGAAGACTTCCTCATCAAGACGATCCGGCGCGGGAAATCGACGCTGGCGCAATGGGATTTCCGCGCTTCGAAGGCCGACCTGCTGTCGCTTCCTGCCGGCGATGTCGGCATGGCCGTCGGCGCCGAACTGCGCCGCGACTCCTATCTCGACGATCGCGACGAGCGCGTCGATGGAACGATCACCTGGACCGACAGCGTTACCGGCGTCGAGCAGCCCAGCGATCTGTTCGGGGTCAGCCCGACCCCCGACACCAAGGGGTCGCGCACGGTTTTCGCCGCCTACGCAGAACTGGCGGTTCCGCTGATCGCGCCTGAAATGAATGTGCCGTTGGTTCGCAGTTTCGAGCTGCAACTCGCGGGACGGTACGAGCATTATTCCGACTTCGGGAGTATAGCCAAGCCAAAGATCGCCGCGGCGTGGGACCTGTTCGACGGCTGGCGCATCCGCGGTTCGTGGGCGCAGGGGTTCCGCGCCCCGAACCTCGAGCAGACCAAGGCGACCGTTATCACACGCGGCAACACGCGGACCGACTATATCCGCTGCGAAGCCGACCTGCGTGCCGGGCGGATCAGCAGTTTCGACGATTGCGCGCAAGGTTTCGTGACCACAGGCCGGCGCGCCGGCAATCCCGATCTGAAACCGGAGACCTCGACCACCTGGACGATCGGTACGGTCCTCCAGCCGCCCGCCTTCAACACCGGCCGGCTGCGGACCACCTTCACGCTCGACTATTGGCAGGTGAAGCAGAAGGGCATCGTCGGCGTGTTCGGCGAAGGCAATGCGCTGATCGCGGATTACCTGGCCCGCGTTCAGGGATCGAGCGACCCTACCGTCTTCCGCCTCGCGCCCACGGCGGACGACATCGCCCTCTTCGCCGGCACCGGCATCGATCCGGTGGGCCGCGTGCAATATGTCGACGACCAGTATCGCAACCTTGAGCCGCAGACCGTTCGCGGCATCGACTTCGGGCTCAATATCGGGCTTCGCGATACGGGCATTGGCGATTTCACCTTTGCCGCCAATGCCGCCTATCTGCTCAAATATTTCCGCGACGTGTCGCCCGACATCCAGGTCCTGCTCGACGCCCGGGCGGCTGGCGACATCAACATCGACACGGTCATTCCGGAAGGCGGCGACCAGATTCGGCTCGACGGCTTCCCCAAATGGCGCGGTTCGGGCTCGCTGACCTGGAAACTGGGGCAGTTCACCGCCGGCGGTTTCGTGAGTTACACAGGCAGCGTCATCGACAATGACATCTCGATCAACGGCGAGAATCTGAAGGTCAAGGCCTACACCACCGCCAGCCTCTATGTGCAGTACGATCTCAAGGGCGGTTTCACCGACGGCACCCAGCTGCGTGTCGGCGTGCGCAACATTACCAATGCGCAGCCGCCGATCGATTCGGGTTCCTTCGGATATATGGGCTCGCTCCATTCGCCGATCCCGCGCTACTGGTATGTGAATGTGCGCAAGACTTTCTGACGTCCCTGGACCGGCCGCTCCGTTTCGCATGGGGCGGCCGGAAATCCGCAATCCTCCAGCCCACAAAAGGTGACGCCCGCGTGACACATCCCCTTCAGGACAAATCCTGCTTGGCGCGCCGCCGCGCGCGCGCCGCCCTACTCGGGACGGCGTTTGCCGTCCTCGCCGGCTGTTCGGCGAGCGCGGCGACCGACCGGCCCGCCGCGGCGCCACCGCCCCCGGCAGCCGACGCGCCCCAGCCCTTTGCGAGCACCTATACGCCGCGCCCCGCCGCCGACACCGCGATCGTCGGCGCGTCGATCCTCACCGGCACCGGCGAGCGGATCGACCGGGGAACCGTCCTTATGGCCTCCGGCAAGATCGTCGCTGTCGGCGCGAACGTCGATCTCCCGGCCGGCGTGCGCGTCGTCGACGGCACCGGCAAATGGGTTACACCCGGCATCATCGACGCGCATTCGCACCTCGGCGTCTTCGCTGCACCCGGCGTCCAGGGCCATGCCGACGGCAATGAGAATATCGATCCTTATACCGCGCATGTCTGGGCCGAGCACTCCCTCTGGCCGCAGGATCCCGTGTTCACCAAAGCGCGTGCCGGCGGGGTCACCAGCCTGCTCATCCTACCCGGCTCTGCCAACCTCTTCGGCGGACGCGGTGTCAGCGTGAAGAATGTGCCCGCGGTCACCGTCCAGCAGATGAAATTTCCGGGCGCGCCCTATACGCTCAAGATGGCATGCGGCGAGAATCCCAAGGGCCGCTACGGTAGCCGCGGACGCGCGCCGGCCACCCGCATGGGCGAGGTCGCGGGTTTCCGCCGCGCGTGGATCGACGCCGCCGAATATGCCCGCAAGCTCGATGCCTATGAAAAGAAGCGTGCGCGCGGCGAGGGCGGCGAAGCGCCCAAACGCGACCTCGGCCTCGAAACGCTGGCGGGCGTTCTCAAGGGCGACATCCTCGTGCAGAACCACTGCTATCGCGCCGACGAAATGGCGGTGATGCTCGATGTCGGCCACGAGTTCGGCTACAAGACGCGCGCCTTTCACCACGCCGTCGAGGCCTACAAGATCGCCGATCTTCTCGCCAAAGAGGATGTCTGCGTCGCGACATGGGCGACCCGCTGGGGCTTCAAGATGGAAGCCTATGACGCGATCGAGGAAAATGCCGCTATCCTGACCAAGGCCGGCGTTTGCGTCGCGATCCACTCGGACGAGCAAAGGCTGGTCCAGCGCCTCAATGTCGAAAGCGCGGTTGCGCTTGCCGCCGGTCGCCGCGCCGGCATCGATATTTCGCAGGAGGAGGCGATCAAATGGATCACCCTCAATCCGGCGAAGATGATGGGCATCGCCGACCGCACGGGCTCACTCGAGGCCGGCAAGATGGCCGACGTGGTCCTGTGGAGCAGGAATCCGTTCAGCGTCTATGCGATCGCCGAAAAGGTTTTCATCGACGGCGCGCTGATCCTCGACACGAGCGATCCGGCGACGCGATACAGAAGCGATTTTGAAATCGGCCAACCGGTCGGGGAGGAATGAGATGCAACGACGGCTCCCGGTTTTCGCGGCTCTCGCCCTGGCCCTCGCTGCGGCCGCCCCCACGGCCGCAGCGCAGACTTTTGCGATCACCAACGCACATCTCGTGACCCCCGGCCCCGTCGGCGAAGTGGAGAATGGCACGGTGATCGTTCGCGACGGCCGCATTGCGGCCGCCGGTGCCGCCATCGTGGTCCCGTCCGGAATGCGCATCGTCGATGCGCGCGGCGCCACCGTCACGCCCGGCTTCGTCGCGGTGAACACCGCGCTGGGGCTCGTCGAGGTCAACTCGGTTGGCGGCTCGGTCGATAACCGAACGCATAATTCGGGCATCAGCGCGTCGTTCGACGTGCAGTACGGGCTCAACCCCGATTCGACGCTGATCCCGATCGCCCGCCTCGGCGGCATAACCCATGCCGTCGTCATGCCCGATTATGACGACAGCGACCAGGAACGCGAGCTGCCCTTCGCGGGCAAGGCGGCGCTGATCACGCTTGGCGAAGGTGCGGCGATTCTCCACCGGTCCGGCGTTGCGATGATGCTCGAACTCGGCGAAGATGGCGCGGCGCGCATCGGCGGCTCGCGCGCCGCCGAATTCGTCCAGCTTCGCCAGATCTTCGATCTCGCGCGCCAGCCGCCGCGCGACGAATATCCTTTCGAGCTTTCGCAGGCCGACGTCGCGGCGCTGAAACCTGTGCTCGAGGGCACGATGCCGCTGATCGTCGTCGTCCACCGTGCCGCCGACATCCGGCAGGTTCTGAGGCTTGCGCGCGACTATAAGCTCAAAATCATCCTGAGCGGCGCCGAAGAAGCCTGGCGCGTCGCCGACGAGATTGCCGCCGCCAAAGTGCCCGTGCTCATCAACCCGACCTCGAACATCCCGTCGAACTTCGACATGCTTGGCGCGTCGCTCCAGAATGCGTCGATCCTCAAGGCGGCGGGGGTCGATATCGCGATTGGCGGGAACGACGGCGGCCACCGCGTACGCGAGATGCGCTATAACGCGGGCCTCGCGGTGTCGCGCGGCCTGCCCTACGCCGCCGGCATCGAAGCCCTCACGCTCGCGCCCGCGCGCATCTTCGGCGTCGCCGATCAGATGGGCTCGATCGCACCGGGCAAGGCCGCCGACATCGTGATATGGGACGGCGATCCGCTCGAACCGCTGACCCAGCCGACCGCGATCTTCATCGCGGGGAAAGAACAGCCGCTCACCTCGCGCGCGACCGAACTCGGAAAACGCTACGCGCGCTGACCCGTTCGCCCCGCGCCCGTCAGATCCTCAGGACGGGCGCGCGGTGAGCGGCAGCGCGGTAGTGAATTTGATTTCTTCCATGGAAAAGGCCGAGCTCACGTCGGTGAGCCGGATCGAGCGGATGATGCGCCTGTAGACCGCATCATAGGCCGCCATATTCTCGACGCGCAGTTTGAGAAGATAGTCGACGTCGCCGGTCATGCGGTAGAATTCGACGACCTCGGGAATGTCGCGGATCGCCGAATTGAGCGTGTCGAGCCATGCTTCGCTATGCTCGGAGGCACGCAGGCTCACGAAAACGGTGAGATCGAGGCCGAGCGCGCTCGCATCCAGGATCGTGACGCGCCGCGCGATCACGCCGCTTTCCTCCAGCCGCTTGATGCGCCGCCAGCACGCATTTTGTGACATATTGGCCTTGGCGGCGACCGCGGCGACCGAAAGCGTGGCATCCTCCTGGAGGACTCCCAATATCCGGACATCGGCGTCATCGAGCGAAACGCGGGTCATGACTTTCCTCCTAGATCCAATGGCAAAACAGTGGCGGTGGCGAGCGAATCCCGCGGGGTCGGCTCCCCGTCGCCAGCGGCGAGATCGTCGGTGCCGGACATTCCGGCTCCTTGCGCCGTGCCCATGCGTGCAATCGCCGTGGTCGCGGCGACATCCATCGTCACATTGCCCACCGTCCGCACGAGGTCGGGAATCATCTCGACCGCGATGAGCAGCGCGAGCGGTTCGATCGGTATACCCATCGCGACGCAGATCGGCGCGATCGAGGTCAGGAAGCTGACCTGTCCCGGCAGGCTCACCGAACCGATCGTCGTGATTGCCGCCACCGCCGCCCCCGCCGCTATCGCCGACGGCGCAAGCGATATGCCGAGCCAGTGCGCGACATAGATGGCAACGGCGAGGTTCATCGCGGGACTGGTCACCCGGAAGATCGCGACCGCGACCGGCAGCGAGACACGCGCAACCGATCGCTGGACCCCGAGATCGGCCGCAGCCTGGAGCATGGGCGGCAGCGAGGCGAGCGAGGACTGGGTGCTGAGCGCAACCGCCTGCGCGGGCGCCACTGCCTTCGCGAACGCGGCAAGGCGCACGCGGCCAGAAAAGACCGCGACCGGATAGGCGAGCGCCCAGGCGGCGAGGCCCGCGCTCGATACGATCACGACATAATGCGCCAGCGCGCCGATCGCGGACGTACCGGCGCGCGCGCCGACGCCGAAGGCCAGCGCGAGGACGCCGATCGGCGCCAGCGCGAGCACCCAGCCGACGATAAGCAGCACCGCGTTTGCGATCGTATCGAAGAAGGCTGTTACCGGTTCACGCTGGGCAGCCGGCAAGCGCGCGAGCGCGACAGCGAAGACCGCTGTGAAGAGAATGAGCGGAAGAAGAGCGTCGTTCGCCGCGGCCGCGACCGGGTTGGAAGGGACGATCGAGCGCAGGAAGGCGGCGATCCCGACTGTCGGTGCGTCAACCGGAGCCGAAACGGAAAGGCTCGCCGCCAGCGATCGGGCCGCATCGGTGGGCATCGGAAAGACGCCGAGCAGCGCGGGCACGAGCACAGCCGCCATGGCCGTCGATACCCAAAGAAGTGCGATGAAGGTGACGACCGACCGCATCGCGACGCGGTCGCCACGCGCGCTGTCGGCCGTTTTCGCGATTCCGGTGATGAGAAGCGACACGACGAGCGGGACGATCGTCATTCTGAGGCCGTCGAGCCAGACCCCGCCGACGCTGGCGGCAAGAGCGACCGCGTCGGAAATGCCGCCGAGCCCGAGACGCGTCCACCCCGCTCCCAGCGCCAGTCCGGCGATCAGTGCCGACAATATGAGCCAGCTTCTCGCCATCCGACCACTCTCCTCCTGCCTCCCGAAGCGGGAAGCCCTATGC
>CAUUIU010000042.1:0-14029 GCA_963545025.1 uncultured Sphingopyxis sp.
GCCGAGATCGTCGCTTTCCGCCACAATGACGTCGAAGCGCTCGAAAAACGGCTCAAGCGCCTGCCCCCCGAGGCCGGCAAGCTCGTCGTGCTCGAGGGCGTCTATTCGATGCTCGGCGATATCGCGCCGCTCAAGGAAATGATCCGCGTCTCCAAGGAAAATGGCGCGATGGTGCTGGTCGACGAAGCGCATTCGATGGGGTTCATCGGCGAACATGGCCGCGGCGTCGCCGAGGCGCAGGGCGTAATCGACGATGTCGATTTCATCATCGGCACCTTCAGCAAGAGCGTCGGCACGGTCGGCGGTTTCTGCGTGTCGAACCATCCGAAGTTCGAAATCCTGCGGCTCGTCTGCCGCCCCTATGTCTTCACCGCCTCGCTGCCGCCGAGCGTCGTCGCAACCGCGGCAACGAGCATCCGCAAGCTGATGCACGGATCGAACAAGCGCGCGCATCTGTGGGAAAATTCGAAGAAGCTGCACAAGGGGCTGCGCGATCTGGGCTTCCAGCTCGGCACCGAAGAGCCGCAGTCGGCGATCATCGCGGTGATCATGCCCGACCTCGAACGCGGGGCGATGATGTGGGAAGCGCTTCTGGAGGAAGGCCTCTATGTCAACCTCGCCCGCCCGCCGGCGACGCCTGCGGGCATGACGCTGCTGCGCTGTTCGCTGTGCGCCGAGCATACGAGCGAGCAGGTCGACGAGATCCTTGGCCGCTTCGAGCGCGCAGGCACGCGGGTCGGCATCCTCGGCTGACCCGAGGGCTTGCGCCGACCAGCGGATTCTTTTTCGGGGCGAAACGAGCGATCGGCGTCGCGGCGGTGCCTTCGTCGCTTTGCGGTAGGGCGCTTGTCCGGTAAGACAAGCCGGTGTTCGAGAGGGATTATGACAGCGAAACCGAAGGGCGGCGAGAGCGGATACGCTTCTGGCTGACGATCGGTCTGGCCACCATATTGGCGGGGATCGTCGCCGCGTTGGTGCTGCTGCTCGCGCGCGCGAACAATAATTATGACCGCTCGCTGGGCTGGCAGTCGCAGAGCCTGGAAGTCATCGCGCAAACGCGCTCGGTCGACGCGGCGCTTGCGCGTGCCGAAGCAGCGCTCGGCCGCTTCGCCGTCGGCCTGCAAAAGGAAGACGGGCGGATTTACGAGCAGCAATGGGGCCGCGCGCGCCAATTTATGATGCAGCTTGAGCGCAATGTGCGCGACAATCCGGCCCAGACCGCGCTCGTCGAACAGCTGACGCAGGAAATGAACAGCCGCGGCGCGCAGCTCGGCGATGCGGCCCTCAGCGCCAATTACAGCCAGACGGTCGCCGCCATTTCGAAATATTATGCCGCCGGTCAGGGCGACGGCCTCGGCAAGATCGACAAGCTGCTGACGCAGATCATCAACAACGAACGTGCGCTGCTGCGCGAGCGCAATCGTATCGCCGCCTCCGACCGCGCGAGCCTCAACCAGGCGATGTTGCTCTTTTCATTGCTCGGCGCGCTCGCCGCGATCTTCGCCATCGGGGCGACCTTCTCGCTGATCCGCGCCGAAGGCGAACGCAGGCTGGCGCGGCGCGAGCAGGCGGCTGAAAGCGATCGCGCGATGGAATTGGCGGCCGCGGTCAAGGCGCGGACCACCGAGCTTGCCGAAGCGAACAGCGCGCTGCGCAGCGAGATGACCGAACGCGAGACCGCTCAGGCCCAGCTGCGCCAGGCGCAGAAGATGGAAGCCGTTGGCCAGCTGACCGGCGGCATCGCGCATGATTTCAACAATATGCTCGCGGTGGTCGTCGGCGGGCTCGAACTCGCCCAGCGCTGGCTGCCCGGCCAGCCCGAAAAGGCGACGCGACATCTGGCCAACGCGCTCGACGGCGCCAACCGCGCCGCCGACCTGACGCGCCGGCTGCTGACCTTCGCGCGATCCGAACCCGCGCGGCCCGAAATGACCGTGGTCGATGATTGCATCGCAAGCTTTGCCGAACTGATCGAGCGCACGATCGGCGACCGCATCGCGCTGACGCTCGATCTGGGCGCGGGCGGGCTCGCCTGCTGGCTCGACCGACGTCAATTCGAAAATGCTCTACTCAACCTCGCGGTCAATGCGCGCGACGCAATGGACGGCCATGGCGCGCTGACGATCCGCACGCTCGGCGACGGGCAGAACGAAACCGCCGCGCTTGCAGTGCAGGTGATCGACACCGGCTGCGGCATGTCAGCGGAGGTACTCGAACGCGTGTTCGACCCCTTCTATACCACCAAGCCCGCTGGCCAGGGCACCGGGCTCGGCATGAGCCAGGTCTTCGCCTTTTGCCGGCAGTCAGGCGGCGAGGTACAGATTTCGTCGACCGAGGGCGAAGGCACGAGCGTCGCGATGCTGCTGCCCGTCGCCGTTTCCGAGCATGACCTAGACGGCGTGGCCGATACGGACGAGGCCGCCGCGGTTCACCCGCACACTGGCGACCGGCTGAACATACTGGTGGTCGAGGACGATCAGCGCGTGCTGGCCGCGACGGTCGATGCAGTCAACGAGCTGGGGCACAAGGCGGTCGCCTGCGGCAATCCGCTCGACGCCGAAAGGCTGGTCGAGGGCCATGGCGGCTTCGACCTGGTACTGTCCGACGTTCTGATGCCCCAGCTGACGGGGCCCGAGATGGTCGCGAAGCTCAAGCAGCGCTGGCCCGACCTGTCGGTCCTGTTCGTCACCGGCTACGCCGGCGATGCGAGCGAGACCGAGAGCTTTGGCGATCACGACGTGCTGCGCAAACCCTTCACCCTCGCCGCGCTTGATCAGGCGATCCAGCGCCGCGGCTACCGGTCCGAGGGCCAGCGGCTCGCGAGCTAGCGTATAGCGCCGCTGCGCATCAGGCGCGGCACCAGCGTCAGCGCGGCAACGAGCGGCCAGCGGCGCTGCCAGGGCTTGATCTCGATCTTCGTCCCCGCGTGGCGGTTGATCTTCCACGCGAGATAATCGATCCCGCCGGCATAGGTCAGGCTGGCCTTGGCGAGGCGGACGATACTGAGCGCCTTGCCCTCAAGCCGGCGGCGCGGCCAGCTGCCGCTCCTCACCTGCGCCGGGATCGCGGCCACGGCGGGGGCGCTGAAACGCAGATAGCGATCGGGTTCGGCATCGACGACCGATTGCGCGCGGCTGTTACGTTCGGCGCGCAGCTCGACCGAATAGGTCAGCGAAAAGGCGCGACGCCACCAGACCAGCGGCTCCTCGCCGTCGATCCGGCCCGCCGCCGCAAGGAGCGTCGGTGCGGCGCGCGCGACGGCGGCGATCGCGCGATCTCGCGCGGTGTCGTCGACCGCCCACACCAGCCGCGACGGCTGCGCGAAACGTGCCCAGACCGACACGTTGCGCGTCTCCGGCCCGTTCAGCCGGTCGAAATCCGCTTCGCTGAGCACCGCATATTTGGCGATCAGCCCCTCGTGCTGGAACGGAAAGACATTGGGCGGGATCAGCCGGTTGGCGACCGCCATCCAGCGCTTCGGATAGGCGTCGCCATAGTCGGAGACGATCAGATAGAAATCGAGCATCAGCCCGTCGAGCTGGGTTTCGCGCAGGCAGCTGCCGTAAAACAGCACCGCGCGCGCGCTGCCCGGATATTGGGCCGCGATTGCCGCAGCCATCGCCGCGGCGCGCGGATCGATAGCGTTCGCCAGTTCGGCGCGGACCAAATCGGTCAGATTTTCGGCGGCCGCCACGGGTGCCTCAGGCGGCGAGGCGCAGGAACGGAACCGGCTGCGTCGAGGTCAGGATGATCGGCGCGCCGTGCCGCGCCTGATAAATTTCGCCGTCGAGAATGACGTTCGAGCGTTCGCCCTCGATGCGGATTTCGTCGCCCTGCTCGAAATGCACGCCATTAAGCGGCTTTTGCCCCAAAGTCCCCCGCCAGGTCGCGCCGAGCATGCGGAACATCGCTCCGACATTGCTGTCGGTGGCGAGCATTTTCATATTGCCGTTCGTACCGTGGCTTTCGCTGGTCCGAATGTTGAGCAGCAGTTTCTCGAGCGTCGTGACGATCAGCAGCGAGAATTTGCCCTTGAACTCGCCCTGGCGGATCAGGGACACGGTCATCGGCTGCGGCTTGGGCGGGAGTCGGCCGCCACCGAGGCCGAAGATGATCGCGAACAGCCCGAGGATCGCCGCGAGGAAATGCGAAAATCCGTTCGGGAGGCCGAGCGGATAGATGCGATTGCGGCAATAGAGCATGACGTCGGCAAGATAGGCGCCGCCAAGGAACATGCCGAGCACCGGCCGGGCCCCGCCGCCATCGAGCGAAATCAGCTGACGTTCGATGACATGATCGGCCAGATCGCCGCTTTCGACCAGCTCGACGACGCGCTTCAGCGCCTTGATCGGGTCGCCGTCGGCGCCGAGATCGAGCGCGATCAAATTGGTCTTGCCGTTGGGCAGCACCGCTACCGGCGGCGGCGAACCGCCGAAATGGCCGGCCGAATAAAGCTCGGTCAGCGCCGCCTGGACGGTGCCGTCGCCGCCGTTGATCGCGATGACGCGTGGGCTGACCATCGCAATGGTGCGGATCGCTTCGCCGATCTGGTCGACATCCTCGACCTCATAGTGAAAAATGTCAGGGTGCGACGCGCAATACTCGCGAACGCGCGGCAACAGGGCGCGGTTGCCCGTCGAGCGCGGATTGGAAAGGAGCGCGACGCTGGCCACCGGACCTTATTCGACCGGGTCGAACGAGAGGCCGTTGACATAGTTCAGCGTGACCGGGACGCGCTTGGTAGCACCCCCGACCGCGAAGCTGACCGTTGCCAATTTGGGCTTCCGCTTGAAGATGAAATCGCTGACCTTCATGTCGGGATTGCCCGACAGGCCCGCGCCGTCGCTGCGGTCCGACTTGCCATTGCCGTTGAGGTCATGACGGACCGAAACGACATAATTGCCCTGTGCCTTCACCGGCACACAGACCTGGACGTTGCCCGCGCGCGACACGGGAACATCTACGCGTTCCAGCCACTTGCGCTTTTCCAGATAGCTGCTGTTGGCGCTGTAAATCTGGACACGCACGGTGCCCGAGCGCGCCTTGAACCCGCGCACATCGACGAGGACGGCGGTTGCATTGCTGTTGCAAAGCGCGGCAGCCGGACCCACCGCCGCACCCTGCGCCGCGACGGGCGCAATCAGCGCTCCGGCGGCACCGGCGACAAGCATTCCGGTGAAAAACATTTTCGACATGACCTCAAAACCTCCAGAGGCTATAGCCATGTCCGCGCGCACAAAACGCGCGCTGACATGGGTCCCTGTCGCCCTTGAATCGGCATATCGGAAACAACTGCGGCCAAATCATGGTGATGGGGCGACCAAAGATTGAATAAGCTTCCTGCCATCGACCGCTACATCGCGCGGCTCATTTTCTTTCCGATGCTGGGCACGCTGGTGCTCTCGGCGATGCTGCTCGTGCTCGAAAAAATGCTCCGGCTGTTCGATTTCGTCGCGACCGAGGGCGGGCCGGTCAGCGTCGTGTGGCGCATGCTCGCCAATTTGATCCCCGAATATCTTTCGCTTGGCATTCCGATCGGCCTGATGCTGGGAATTCTTCTTGCTTTCCGAAGGCTTGCGACGTCGAGCGAGCTCGATGTGCTGAAGGGCGTCGGCATGAGCTTCGGCCGGCTTCTGCGCGTTCCCTATGCCTATGCGATCGCGCTCGCGGCGCTCAACCTCGCCATCGTCGGCTTTATCCAGCCCTATGCGCGCTACGCCTATGAGGGGCTGCAGTTCGAACTGCGTTCGGGTGCGCTCGGCGCGTCGATCAAGGTCGGCGAATTCACCAAGATGGGCGACCGGATGACGCTGCGCATTGAGGAAAGCCACGACGAGGGGAGGCGCCTCCAGGGCATTTTCGTGCGCGGCGAGAACAAGGACGGCCAGTCGGTGTCGGCCACCGCATCGCGCGGGCAATTCCTGGCCACCGACGACCCCAACACGATCATCCTGCGGCTGTCGCAGGGCGTGCTGATCCACGAATCGCCCAAATTCGCGGTGCCGCGCGTGCTGACCTTCGACAACCACGACCTGCCGATCCCGTTGCCCAAGGTCGAGGCATTCCGCCTGCGCGGCGGCGCCGACCGCGAAAAGACGATCCCCGAGCTGTTCGTCGCGGGCAAGGACAAGAGCGAATCCCTGACCACCCGCCTTGAATCGCGTGCGAATTTCCATTTCCGCATCGTCGAGGTGATGTCGATGTTCCTGATTCCGCTGATCGCGGTCGCGCTCGCCATCCCGCCCAAGCGGTCGACTTCTTCGCTCGGCGTCTTCCTGTCGATCGTGCTGCTGGTGACGCAGCACAAGATCAACGAATATGCCGAGGATATGGGCGCGCGCGGCACCGTCGACCCGCTGATCGCGCTGTGGGTGCCCTTCCTGCTCTTCGCCGCGCTCGCGATCTGGATGTATTATCAGACCGCACATGTACCCGGCGGGCAGCCGATCGGCGCGCTCGAACGCGTCGCAGCGAAGGCGGGCCAGAAAATCCGCAAGCTCGCCAAGATGTTCCAGCGCAAGCAACTGGCCACCTGATGCACCAGCTCTCCTTTTTCCCGTCACGCACCATGGCACTCTATGTCGGGCGGCTGTTTCTCGTCCGCACCTTCGCAATCCTGTTCGCGCTGGTGCTGATCCTTCAGACCCTCGATCTGCTCGGCGAAAGCGGCAAGATCCTCGCGGTCGCAGGCAATGGCGATTCCGACGTGTGGCGCTATGTGGGCCTGCGCATTCCGCAGATCATCGAGACGTTCCTGCCCTTTTCCGTGCTGCTCGGCACGATCCTGACGCTCGCGACGCTCAACCAGAACAGCGAAGTGATCGCGATGAAGGCGTCGGGCATGTCGGCGCATCAGGTGCTGGCGCCGCTGTTCCTAGCCGCCTTCCTGGTCGCGGGGATCAGTTTCGCCTTCAACGAACGCATCGTCACGCGCTCGAACGCCGCGCTCGGCGCCTGGCAGAAGGTCCAATATGCCCAGATACCGACCGATAACGGCATCCGCAGCAACATCTGGGTGCGCGCGGGCGATGATCTGATCAACGCGGGCACGGTCGAAACCGGCGGGCCGGCGGTCAGGCTGGGCAATGTCCGAATCTATGAACGGACGTCAGGCGTGCTGTCGTCGATCCTGTCGGCCGACAGCGCGCGCGCGGTCGCGGGTGGTTGGGAATTGACCAACGCCAAGCGTTTCATGCGCCGGTCGGGGACGAGCACCGACCTCGGCACGATCATCGCCGCAAGGGGCGTCGCGCCCGACCAGTTCACCCTCGCGCAGGTCGACGGCGACGACCTGCCCTTCCTTCAGCTGCGCGCCGCGATCGCCGAACTCGAGTCCGCCGGGCGGCCGGTCGACGCGCTGAAGGGCGTGCTGTGGCACAAGATTTCGGGGCCGCTGTCGGCGATATTGATGCCGCTGCTCGGTGCGGTCGCGGCGTTCGGGCTCGCGCGTTCGGGCAAGCTGTTCGTGCGCGCGATCCTCGGCATGGCGCTCGGCTTCGCCTATTTCGTCGCCGACAATTTCGCACTCGCGATGGGCGATCTGGGCGCCTACTCGCCCTTCCTCGCGGCGTGGGGCCCGTTCATCCTCTTCTCGCTGATCGGCGAGATGATTTTGATACGGACTGAGGAATAGGGTCGCGAACAGAATGAAATGGTTCGCGAACTATCGAGCCAGGATTGTGGGCGAGATGTACGAAGGGGAACCTTTTGGCGCCGACAAGCTCACCATGCTCTGGCCATTATTGGCTGGCTGCGCGATTTTTGCCGCCCTCGACATCAGCATCGGCTTGGCGAACCCATATCGCCTCATAATCCTCGGCGCGTTGGCTACGCCTGGAACAATATGGCTGGGCTACCTGATCTTCCACATGCTCAGAGCTTTAAGGGCGTGGACCGCCCGGCAAAACTCCAACGATTGATCCAATTTCCGTGTGCACCCTCAGGCAGCAAGCGTATCAATTCGAACAATTTTAGGCAGCAGCGCCCTTTGCCGAACCCGCAACCAGGTTCATCACTAGCTTCGGCAGGCTGTCGTAATTCGCTCCATGATATTGCGAATCGGCGGGCAGCACCTCCTTCAGACGGCGGTGCGCCTCGCCGAGCGCATGATAGGGCACGCCCGGCAGCAGATGGTGCAGCGCGTGATAGCGCAGGCCCACCGGCGCCCACAATTCGGGGAGCAGGCCGGGCGGCGGGACGTTGACGCTGTCGAGGAACTGGCCGGTGACCGTCAGCACTTCGCCGTCATTTTCCCATAGATGCGCGACAAGGGTGCGAATCTGGTTGAGCACCAGCGTCGCGGCGGCGATCGCGCCGAAGATGACGAGCGCGCGCAGCGGCACCCAGCCGAAGACGCCCGCGGCGATCAGCAGGCTCGACCACGCCCAGGCGCCGCCTTCCTGCCACGCCCATTGGCGGCGGAATTCGCCCTCGGGCGGCTTGCGGCGGAACAGCGGGTTGATGATCATGCCCGAATAGCGCTCGACGACGAGGCGGCGCAGCGGCGGAACAAGGAACGACAGCGGGGTCAGCACGCCATAGCGGAAGACGAGCGCGAGCGGCGCGAAGGCCGCCGCGACGACGAACAGCGGCACCGTCCACGGCTTCATCAGTGCGAGCGGCAGATATTCGGGGTCCTCGACCGTGCCATATTTGGTGCGGTTGTGGTGCAGACTGTGGATGCCTTCGTACATGAAGGACGGGATCAGCAGCGGCACCCCGACGAGGATGTTCCATACGAGGCGGAAGCCCGGCAGCGCATTCTTGCGGATATGGGTGAGCTCGTGGATGAAGCTGCCCGCGCGATAGAGCGCAAGCACCGCAACGAAAGCCGCGACCAGCATCCACGCCGCCGAAGGCGCGAAAATCGCCGCTGCGACACCCGTATAGCCGATCAGCGTCGAAGCGAGAAAATCGGTCCAATAAATGCGCGCGCTAGGCTGCACGAGATCGCGCGTCAGCTCCGACGCTGCGCGGATCATCGCCATATCGTCGGCAATCGCCGACTTCGGAGCTTTCGTGGCCGAAGGTGCGAAGGGCGTCGCGACCCGATCGGCAGGGGGATTGATCGTCGTCATGCGGGTGTCTTCACCATGATTTCGTGGCAGCAAAATGGCCGAATGCGGGTCGCCAGCGCCATAGCAATGCCCTAATGCGTCGCCAAATATATAGGCAACTCAAGCCAGGAAACCAATATGAGCGGACATTCGCACGGCCCGATCACCATCCATCCGGTTAAAAACAAGTCCGATCTGCGCGAATTCGTCGAACTCGCCTTTCGTCTCAACCGCGGCGATCCGGCGTGGGTGCCGCCGCTGAAGGGTGAGGTCTACGGCTTGCTGACGCCCGGCAAGAATCCCTGGTTCGAGCATGGCAAAGCCCAGTTCTTCCTTGCGCGCCGCCACGGCCGCACGATCGGCCGCATCTCGGCGCATATCGACGAACTGGCGCTCGCGCAGCCCGCCGAACAGGGTATGGGGCCGGGCACCGGCAATTGGGGACTGCTCGAAGCCGAGGACGAGGCGTCCGCGCAGGCGCTGCTCGCCGCCGCCGAGGACTGGCTGCGCGGCCAGGGCATGCACCGATCGCTTGGCCCGCTGTCGATTTCGATCTGGGACGAACCGGGGCTGCTGATCGAAGGATTCGACGAGCGCCCGACAGTGATGATGGGGCACAACAGCCCGCTATATCGCGGCTGGATCGAGGGCGCGGGCTATCATCCGGTGAAGCAACTGATCAATTACGACGTTCGCATCGTCGACGGCTTCCCGCCGCTGGTCAATCGCATCGTCGCGGCGGGCGAGAAAAATGCGCGCATCCGCATCCGAAGGGTCAACAAGAGCCGCTTCGCCGCCGAAGCCAAGCTGATCATGGGGCTGCTCAACGATGCCTGGTCGGACAATTGGGGCTTTGTCCCGCTGACCGACAGCGAGATCGCCTATGTCGGCAAGAAGTTGAAGGACATCGTGTTCGAGGATCTGATCCGTGTCGCCGAAGTCGACGGCGAGCCGGTCGCGTTCATGATCGTGCTGCCGAACATCAACGAGCTGCTGATCGACATGGAGGGTTCCTTGCTCCCCTTCAACTGGGCGCGGCTGCTGTGGTGGCTGCGCAAGCCCAAGAGCCGCATCCTGCGCGTACCATTGATGGGGGTCGCCAAAAAGCTGCAAAACAGCCGGATGGCAAGCACCCTCGCCTTCATGATGATCGAATATATCCGCCGTGACGCGGTGCGCGACTATGGCACCGAGCGCGGCGACATCGGCTGGGTGCTCGACGACAATCAGGGGATGAAGGCGGTGGCCGACGCGATCGAGGCGAAGGTCAATCGCGTGTACCAGATCTACGACAAGCCGCTCTGATCGCTGGGACAGCTTTGCGACAAATCGGGGCCATCGTGCGTTTGGGGCATCGAAAGGCTTTGTCATGGCAGTCCAGTATCTTGCCGTCAGTCGCTTCGGCCTCGGCCGACGATATGACGATCCCTCAATCGGCGATCCCAAGCGCTGGCTGACGCGTCAGCTCGGCGACTATGACCCGGCGCCCGCCGCCATCGCGGGGCTAGCGGGGCGCGACACCATCGCCGCCGCCTATGTCGAATATCGCGACGAGCGTCAGGCGATGCGCCGCGAGGCGAAGGACGCGGCGATGAGCGACGCCGAAAAGGCGATGCCCGAGGAACTGCGCCGCCTGTCGCGCTCGGCGATCCGCCGCCACTATGTCGACGCCAGCGCCGCGCGCCTGTCGGCCGCCGTCGCCTCCCCCACCCCCTTCCCCGAACGGCTCGTGCATTTCTGGGCCAATCATTTCGCGGTGTCGGCGGACAAGCAGACGGTCATCGGATTTGCCGGCAATTACGAGTTCGAAGCGATCCGCCCGCATATCATGGGCAAATTTTCCGATCTGCTGATCGCGGCGGTGCGGCATCCGGCAATGCTGCTCTATCTCGATCAGGCGCAAAGCTTTGGCCCCGACAGCCCCTTTGCGACGCGGGTGCGCAATCGCGGCAACCGGCAGGCACCCGGCCTCAACGAAAATCTGGCGCGCGAGATATTGGAGCTACACACGCTCGGCGTCCGCACCGGCTATACGCAAGCGGACGTCACATCCTTTGCCAAGGCGCTGACCGGTCTGACCGTCGCGGGGCTCGGGCGTGGCGCGGGCCAGCGGCTGATGCCCGAGGATTCGCGGCCCGGCGCGACCGTGTTCATCCAGCCGCTTCATGAACCCGGCGCGCAGACAATCCTTGGCAAGCGTTATGACGACGCGGGCGCAAAGCAGGCCGAGGCGGTGCTGCGTGACCTCGCGGTCCATCCCGCAACGGCGAAACATATCGCGACCAAGCTCGCGCGGCACTTTACCGGCGACACGCCGCCGCCCACGCTCATAGACCGGCTGGCCAGCGATTTTCAGAGCAGCGGCGGCGACCTGCCCTCGCTCTATCGCACGCTGGTCGCCTCGCCCGAGCCCTGGGCGGCGGGGCCAGCGATGTTCAAGTCGCCGTGGGACTGGACGGTGTCGATGATGCGCGCGCTGAAGCTGCCCGCGTTCGGCGAGAAGCAGAATGTCGCGGCGCTGTTCACCCAGCTCGGCCAGCCGGTTTGGCGGCCGGGGTCGCCCGCCGGCTATGACGACAAGGTCGCGACCTGGGCGGGATCGGCTGGGCTGATGCAGCGTGTCGAACTCGCGAGCCGCGTCGCGGCGCGGATCGGCGACCGCGCCGATGCGCGCCAGCTCGCGCCGCTGGTCCTCGCCGATGCACTCACCCCTGAAACTTCGCAGGCGATCGCACGCGCCGACAGCCCCGGCCAGGGGCTTGCGATGCTGTTCGCGACCCCGACCTTTCTGCGGAGATAGTCGATGATCCTCTCACGCCGCTCCATCATCCTGTCGGGCCTCGGCGTCGCCGCCGCAGGCGCCATGCCCAATTTCGCTTTTGCGGCGGCAGGCACGCCGAAACGTCTGGTCTTCGTGATCCAGCGCGGCGCGGCCGACGGGCTCGCGGTCCTCGCGCCGACAGGCGACCCCGCCTTTGCCGCCGCACGCCGCACGCTCGCCGATGAAACGGCGGGGGGCGCCAAACTCGATGCAATGTTCACGCTGCATCCCGCGCTATCTACGGGCGCAAGTCTCTATGACGCGAAGCAGGCGCATTTCGCGCATGCAGTCGCGACGGCGTACCGCGACCGTTCGCATTTCGACGGGCAGAATATGCTCGAAGGCGGCGGATCGCGCCCCTATGGCCGCGATGACGGCTGGGTCGGGCGGCTGCTCTCCCTGCTTCCCACCGCCGAGCGCGACGCGCTGGCGATCGCGCCCGCGGTACCGCTGGCGCTGCGCGGCGACCTGCCCGTAGGCACCTTTGCGCCGAGCCGGTTGCCGCAGGCCGACGCCGACCTGATCGCGCGGCTGACATCGCTCTATCAAAATGACCCGCTGCTCCACCCGCTGTGGGACAGCGCGGTGAAGACGCAGGAGCTGGCGAGCGACATCGGCGGCAACAACGGCCGCAACGGCGCCGAACTCGGCAAGCTTGCCGCCTCCTTGATGGTGCCCGCCGACGGCGCGCGCGTGATGATGGTCGAAACTGGCGGCTGGGACACGCACAGCGGCCAACGCGGCCGGCTCGCGGCGCAATTGCGCGGGCTCGACCAGCTGATCGGTGCCTTGCAGACCGGCCTTGGCCCTGCGTGGAACGACACTCTGGTCATCGTCGCCACCGAATTCGGCCGCACGGTCGAGGTCAACGGAACCGGCGGCACCGATCATGGCACCGCATCGACCGCGATGTTTCTCGGCGGCAGGCTCGAAACGGGCGGCAAGGTGTCGGCCGACTGGCCGGGGTTGACCCCAGCGGCCCGCTTCGACGGCCGCGACCTCAAGCCGACGCGCAGCCTCGAAAGCGTGATCGCCGCCGCGGTCGCGCATCATTATGCGCTCGACCCGGAACGGGTGACGAGGACACTGTATCCTGACGTTTAGGCGAGCACCGCCCAGGTCGGCGCATGATCGCTGGCCTTTTCGCGACCGCGATGGTCCTTGTCGACGCCGGCGTCGACCAGCCGGTCGGCGAGCGCGGGACTCAAGAGCAGATGATCGATGCGGAAGCCGTGATCGCGCTGCCAGCCACCGGCCTGATAGTCCCAGAAAGTCCAGACGCCGCCCGCCGGATGACGGCTGCGGATTGCGTCGGTCCAGCCGTCGCCGAGCAGGCGGAACCACGCATCGCGCGATTCGGGCTGCATCAGCGCATCGGTCGACATCGCGCGCGGATCCCAGACGTCATCGTCGTGCGGAATGACATTATAATCGCCCGTCAGGATCGTCGGGATTTCAGACGCCAGGAGAAACTTCGCCCGCTCCCGCAGCCGCGCCATCCAGCGCAGCTTGTAATCGAATTTGGGCCCCGGCTGGGGATTGCCATTGGGAAGATAGATCGACGCGACGCGCAGGCCATGGACGTCAGCCTCTAGATAGCGCGACTGCTCATCCTCGGCCTCGCCCGCGAGCCCGCGCTGGGTCTCGACCGGCTGCGTCCCCTTCGCCAGGATCGCGACGCCGTTGAAACCCTTTTGGCCGTGATAGAGGAAGCCGTATCCCGCCGCCTCGATCTCCTTGGTCGGCATCGTCTCGTCGCTTGATTTCAGCTCCTGCAGGCACGCGACATCGGGCTGCGTTTCCTCAAGCCATTCGACGAGGCGCGGCAGACGGGCCTTGATCCCGTTGATATTGAAGGTCGCGATTTTCATGGCGAACCTATGGCAGCAAGCCGGGCACTGTGAAAGTCGTCAGATCGAGAAGCTGGACCCGCAGCCGCAGCCCGAGGCTGCATTGGGATTTTCGACCTTGAACGACGATCCGCCGAGCGAATCGACGAAATCGACGATGCAGCCGCGCACCAAATCGATGCTGACCGGATCGACGACGAGCTTCACTCCGTCGGTTTCGGTAACGATGTCATCGGCATCGATGCCGTCGGCCCGGCCTGTCTCTTATACACATCTCCGAGCCCACGAGACACTGAGCGATC
>CAUUIU010000043.1:0-14008 GCA_963545025.1 uncultured Sphingopyxis sp.
ACACTTCTAGCTTCGTCGGCAGCGTCAGATGTGTATAAGAGACAGCTGCAGGGCAATGCGTTCGAGATCGCGACCCTGCTCACCCTGCCCGCCGCTGCCGCGCTCGCGATCTGCGCCCCCGCCTTCACCGCCGCCTTCTTCGTCGGCGGCAAGTTCACCGCCGCCGACGGCGCGATCATGGCGAATATCGTGACGGCGCTCGTCGCCGGCCTCCCCGCCTATGTGATCATCAAGATATTGAACCCCGGCTTTTTCGCCCGCGAGGATATGCGCACCCCCGTATGGACCGCGCTCGCGTCGCTGATCGTCAATGTCGCGATCAACCTCTATGTCGTCGAGCGCTACGGCATCGTCGGGCTCGCCGCCGCGACCGCGGTGTCGGCGTCGATCAACTGCCTGCTGCTCTATATCATTCTGCACCGCCGCGGCTGGTTCCATTTCACGTCCAAGCTCGCGGGCCGGATCGCGCGCCAGCTGATCGCGGTCGCGGCGATGGCGGCGCTGCTCTGGTGGCTGATGCCGATGCTGGCGCCCTATTATGCTGGATCGGTGATCGAGCGCATCTGGTCGCTCGCCGCGCTCTGTGCAGCGGGCAGCGCGGTATTTTTCACCGTCGCCTTCCTCGTCGGCGCGCTTGACAAGGATCTGGTCGCCATGCTGACGCGGCGGCGCGGCAAACCCGCCGAAATTCAGGAGTAAGACATGCGGACGCTATCGGGCATCCAGCCCACCGGAAATTTGCATCTCGGCAATTATCTGGGCGCGATCCGCAACTGGGTGCGGATGCAGGACGAGATGCCGGGCGAGAAGCTTTATTTCCTCGCCGACCTGCACGCGATCACCGTCTACAATGACCCTGCCGAGCTGACCGCGAACACGCGCGAGATGGCGGCGGCGCTGATGGCGGCGGGGATCGACCCCGAAAAGGCGATCCTGTTCAACCAGGCGCGCGTTCCCGCGCATGCCGAGCTGGCGTGGTTGCTGTTTTGCACCGCGCGCATCGGCTGGCTCAACCGCATGACGCAGTTCAAGGAAAAGTCGGGCAAGAACCGCGAAGGCGCGAGCGTCGGCCTTTTCGCCTATCCCGTGCTGCAGGCGGCCGACGTGCTGCTCTATCAGACGACGCATGTCCCCGTCGGCGACGACCAGAAACAGCATCTGGAGCTGGCGCGCGACATCGCGACCAAGTTCAACCTCGACACCGGCACCGAGACCTTCACCCTGCCCGAGCCGACGATTCCCGCCGCCGCGGCGCGGATCATGAGCCTGCGCGACGGGTCGGCCAAAATGTCGAAATCGGACCCGAGCGATGCGAGCCGCATCAACCTGGTCGACGATGCCGAGACGATCATGGCGAAGATCCGCAAGGCCAAGACCGATGCTGAGCCGCTGCCGTCCGAGGCAGCCGGTCTCGAAGGCCGGCCCGAGGCGAAGAATCTCGTGTCCATCTATGCCGCGATGGCCGACGAGAGCGTCGATCAGGTGCTCGCGCGCTTCGCCGGACAGGGTTTCGGTGCCTTCAAGCCGGCGCTCGGCGAACTGCTCGTCGAAACGCTGCGCCCGATCGCGACGCGGCTCACCGAACTCAAGGCCGATCCGGCGGCGATCGACGCGGCGCTCGAAAGCGGCGCGGCGCGCGCGGCGGCGCTCGCCAAGCCGACGCTCGATGCCGCCTATTCCGCGCTGGGGCTTTGCCGTTAAACCTTCGTCCTGATACGAAAAATCTTGTTTGGCAGCGCGTCATCCCCATATCGGGGAGATAGAACTATGGTGCGACCAAGCGAGTTCAACCAAGGTTAAGTCGCGTTGGCATAGTCATGTTATAAGGCGTGACCTGGGCACGTATCCGAATCACGGAGCATGATGATGAGCAAGAACAACCTGAAACGGATCGGAATCGCCGCCCTGACGGGCGCCGCACTGGCACTCGCCGGCTGTGCGACGCCGTTCAAGGCCAATGTCGCGCGGTTCCAGACGCAGCTTCCGGCGCCGCAAGGCCAGAGCTTTGCCGTCGAAGCGGGCAACCCCGCTTTGCAGGGCGGCATCGAGTTCGGCCAATATGCCGGTCTCGTCGCCGGCGAACTGACGCGCTACGGCTATCGCCCCGCCGCTCCCGGCGAGCGCCCCGACCTCCTCGTCCGCATGGACTATGGCGTCGACAAGGGCCGCGAGAAGGTGGTGTCGAGCGGCTTTGGCGATCCCTGGTACGGCGGCTATTACGGCCGCGGCTTCTATGGCTCGCCGGTGATCGTGCGCGGACGCGGCGGACGCCGCTTCGTTTACGGCTATCGCGACCCCTTTCTGTGGGGCGGTTTCGGACCCGGTTGGGGCGGCTATAACGACGTCAGCAGCTACACCGTCTATACCAGCGGCCTGAACCTTCAGATCAACCGCGCTGCCGACGGTTCGCGCCTGTTCGAAGGCCATGCCGAGGCGCAGTCGCGCGACAATAATCTGCAGGCGATCGTCCCGAACCTGGTCGAGGCGATGTTCACCGGCTTCCCCGGCAATTCGGGCGAGCGGGTGCGGATCACGGTGGCGCCGCCCGAAAAGGGCTGATCGGCCGCACAAGCCAAAGCAAAGGCCCGCCCTCCGGAAGGAAGGCGGGCCTTTTTGATTCCAAGGGGAGAGCAATGCCGGCTAGCGACCGTTAGTTGCCATTGATCCTCCCTGTGGCGAAGCCATGGGGAGGTGGCAGCGCGAAGCGCTGACGGAGGGGCATTTGCGCGACGGTGCCGCCCCTCCACCACCGTCTGCGGCGGCGGTCCCCCTCCCCATCGCGGCGCGACAGGGAGGATGTTTCCATCCTCGTCATCCCGGACTTGATCCGGGATCCATAGCTGCTCCGTCGTCGTGGATCCCGGATCAAGTCCGGGATGACGAAAGCCTGAAAACGACCGATTGCGGACGTGCCGTAAGGATGGCATCGCTCTGACGATGAGTGATCTGAACGTAGTCCTTGCCGACGCCAGAGACTGGCTTGCAGCGCAACCCGAGCCGAAGGAAGGCTCCGCCGCCTGGTACGGGTTCAATAACTTTCGCCAATTTATTTACTCGCTGGACGCGGACCCATCTGCTTCAGGCCTTGAGCGAGCCTGCCACGGGTTGGGATGGCACATCAGCGACCAGTATGGCGCCTACGACGAACTGCCGACCATCGCGCAATTCAACGAGCGCGTGAAGCGAATCGCCAAGGCAATCCGGCGGGCTGGTTAGGTCCGCTTCCCACCCCAAAGCCGACATTCGAAGTGGATATCTCCGGGGATAACCCCGGCATAATCTGTGGATCAGCTGTTGAGACTGCGCCGGATCGCAGCGATTTCGGCATCGAGTTCGCTGTCGTTGACGCGCAACGCCTCGACCGTGCGCACGGCGTGAATCACCGTCGAATGATCGCGCCCGCCAAAGCGGCGCCCGATTTCGGGATAGGAGCGCGGCGTCAGTTCCTTCGCCAGATACATCGCGACCTGCCGTGGACGGGCGATCGCGCGAACGCGGCGCTTCGACGACATTTCCGACTTGTCGAGGCGGTAGTGGGCGCAGACCGCGCGTTGAATCTCGTCGATCGTGATGCGCGGGCGCGCGCTGCGGACATTCTCGGCCAGCCGGTCCTCGGCGAGCGACAGATCGACCGTCGTGCCGGTCAGCGCCGCATAGGCGAGCAGCTTGTTGAGCGCGCCTTCCAGCTCGCGGATGTTGCGCGTGAAATGCTTGACCAGATAGGCGACGACATTGTCGGGAACCTCGACCATCGGCATCGCGGCGAGCCGCTGGCGGATGATGCGCTCGCGCAAATCGTCCTCGGGCGCCTCGATATCGGCGACCAGCCCGCCCGACAGGCGCGACAGCAGCCGGGCCTCGACGCCGTCGAGCATCGCCGGCGGGCGGTCGGCGGTGACGACGAGCCGCTTGCCCGCGGTCATCAGGTCGTCGATCGTGTGGAGCAGTTCTTCCTGCGTCGAATTCTTGCCGATCACGAATTGCAGGTCATCAAGCAGCAACAGATCGGCGGCGCGTAGCCGCGCCTTGAACGCCATCATGTCGCCGCCGCGCATCGCGCCGACGAATTCGAGCATGAACTTTTCCGCCGACATCAGGATGATGTTCGCGGTCGGGTGCGCCCTGGCATAGTCCTGCGCGATCGCCTGGAGCAGGTGCGTCTTGCCCTGTCCGGTTCCCGAGCAGAGATAGAGCGGGTTGAACTGCGGCGTCTCCGCCATCGCCATGCGACGCGCGGCGTTGGCGGCGAGGATATTGCTGCGCGCGACGACGAAGCGATCGAACGACAGGCGCGGGTCGAAATTGAGCAGTGCCGGATTGGCAGCAGGCGCCGCCGCCGGAACGTCGAATGCAGGCAGCGGCTGGTTCGCGAGGATCGCGGCCCGATCCTCCGCCGCCGCGCCGCCGCGCACCATGACGCTGCGCACTGCGGGCAGATGGTGCCGCCACGCCAGCGCGAGGCGATCGCCGAAACGTTCGTTGATCCAGTTCGCCGAAAAGCGGCTCGCGGTTTCGAGGGTGATCACGCCCGAGAGGGTGCAATAGTCGGCAAAGCGCACGGGCTTCAGCCAATGGTCGAAGGTGCGCGCACCAAGGTCGCGGCGCAGCCCTTCGGCGACACGCGGCCAGAGCGTCACGGCATCGCCGCTCACTGCTCCATCCCTCGCGTCCAAGCCATGCCGATCCCCGCTCCCTGTCACCCGCGCTGCCCCCTTAGTCCCCCACGTCGCCGCACCATGCGCTTGGCCGGCACACGCCGATTCGTCGCTTGCGCCGAGACGCAAGCATCCTGTCCCGGGCGACGGGCCCGAAAAAGTGCGAATCATGTCGATGTGGCGGCCACCGGCGAAGGCCGGCGACCCCCCTTCCTAGGCAGGGCGTGCCGAGTCTATCAAGGCCCGCTCATGTAAAAATTCTGAAATAAAATTCTTGACTCGGCAGAGCGCTCGGAAAAGCGATAAAGTCATGTTTTTTCGTTTATTTTCATACTCTTATTTATGACATCACAGTGACGAAAAAACGAATCGCAGTAAATCCGCCACTTACCGCGCTGCAACACTATTGCCATCGTCATGTCACAATATCGGACGCAAAAAAGGACCCGCGGGCATGAAGCCAGCGGGTCCTTTTTGTTCCCTTTCGGGACGAAACGGATCAGGCGATCGCGTTCACGCTCTTCGTGAGGCGCGAGAACTTGCGCGCCACGGTGTTCTTGTGAAGCACACCCTTGGCAACGCCGCGCGCCATTTCAGGCTGGGCCGCCTTCAGCGCGGTCGCTGCGGCGTCCTTGTCACCGGCGGCGACGGCGTTTTCGACCTTCTTCACCAGCGTGCGAATGCGCGAAACGCGATTCTTGTTCACGACGGTGCGCGCGGTGTTGCGGCGGATGCGCTTTTTTGCCTGCGGCGTATTGGCCATAAATTCCTCAGTTTCTCAAACGGTCACAACGGTCGGAGCACAGCCTCATCGGAGCAGCCGAATCGCGCGAGTGCAGCGAATCAATGTCCGGATGCGGCCGGTTCCGGACGACCGGACCCTGCTCGAAGGGTGCGCCCATAGCCAGCATGCCCGCTTTGGTCAATGGTTTTTGCGGTAAATGTGCCGCATCACCGCTGGCATTTGGGGCAATAGAAGGTCGAGCGCCCGCTCTGAACGATCCGTGCGATCGTCCCGCCGCATTCGCATGCCTCGCCCTCGCGTCCATAGACGCGCCAGTCCTTGGCAAAATAGCCAAGATCGCCCTCGGGACTCAGGAAGTCGCGCAGCGTCGACCCGCCGGCCGCGATCGCCGCGATCAGCACATCCTTGATCGCCGGCACCAGCGCCGCAAGTTTCGCTTTCGACACGTCGGCCGCGGGCCTTGTCGGGGAAATACGCGCCATATTGAGCGCTTCGCACACATAGATATTGCCGAGTCCCGCGACGACAGTCTGGTCGAGCAGCATCGCCTTGATCGGCGCGCGCCGACCGGCCAGTGCTTGTCCGAGATAGGCCGCGTCGAAAGCGTCCGACAATGGCTCCGGGCCCAGCGCCGCAAAGGCAGGAAACAGGGTCAGGGGATCGCCCGCCACCAGATCGACCGAGCCGAAGCGCCGCGGATCGTGGAGGAAGAGCCGGTGTCCCGCACCGGTTTCGAGCAACAGATGGTCGTGCTTGCCCGCCTCGCCGCCCTCGGTCCGCCAGCGTCCCGACATGCCGAGGTGAAAGATCATATGATCGTCACGGTCGGTCGACACGATGCCATATTTGGCGCGGCGCGACAGGGTGGTGACCGTCGCCCCGGTCAGCCGCTGCGCAAGATCGGCCGGAAAGGGCCGGCGCAGGTCGGGGCGGAAGGTTGTGACCGCGCTCAGCCTCTGCCCTTCGAGGAGGGGCGCAAGGCCGCGGACGGTGGTTTCGACTTCGGGGAGTTCGGGCATATCGCGCATCGGGCTACGCGCCATTTGCGCGGGCGGCAAGGCCCCGCTAAAGGCCGTTCGACTTTACATCTCCCCCGCAAAAGGCGCGCGACCCATGGCCACTCCCGACACCGTCAGCTTCGGCTATGAACAGGTTCCCGCGGGCGACAAGACCGCCATGGTCGGCGAGGTGTTCAGCCGCGTCGCGCGCAAATATGACATCATGAACGACGCGATGTCGGGGGGCATGCACCGCCTGTGGAAAGACCGCTTCGTGCGCCGGGTGAAGCCGCGTGCGGGCGAGACGATCCTCGACATGGCGGGCGGCACCGGCGACATCGCCTTTCGCATGGAACCGTCGGGCGCCAGCATCACCGTCGCCGACATCAACCCCGACATGCTCGGCGTCGGCGTCGAACGCGCCGCGACACGCGGTATCGACGGCCTCGTCTGGTCCGAGCAGAATGCCGAGAAGCTCTCCTTCCCCGACCAGTTTTTCGACGCCTATACGATCGCCTTCGGCATCCGCAACGTCACCGACATTCCCGCAGCTTTGAAGGAAGCGCACCGCGTGCTGCGCTATGGCGGGCGTTTCTTCTGCCTCGAATTTTCGACCAACGAATGGCCGGGCTTCGCGCAGGCCTATGACGCCTATTCGCATCACCTCGTCCCCAAGCTCGGCAAGCTGATCGCCGACGACGAGGACAGCTATCGTTACCTGATCGAATCGATCCGCCGTTTCCCGCCAATGCCCAAATTCGCGCAGATGATCCGCGAAGCCGGTTTCACCGCGGTGAAGGTGGAGCCGATCCTCGGCGGGCTTGTCGCGATCCACAGCGGGTGGAAGGCTTGACCCGTCCCGTCACCCATATTGCCCGCCTGCTGAAATGGGGCCGCATCCTCGCGCGCCACGGGGCACTGCGCGGGATCGAGACGGCACCGCAGACGCCGCCGGGGGTGAAACGGCTGTGCCGGATCGCACGGTTCGGCACGGTCCAGCCGAAGATCCCCGACTATGCCGCCGCGTTTCAGGCAATTGGACCCGCGGCGGTCAAGCTCGGCCAGACGCTCGCAACGCGCCCCGACCTTGTCGGCGAAGAAGCGGCGCACAATTTGCTCACGCTGCAGGACGCGCTCGCGCCCGTCGCGTTCGATCGCATCCGGCAGGAAATCGAGGCGACCTTCGAGGTGCCGCTTGAAAGCCTCTACAGCGAATTCGACCCCGAGCCCGTCGGCTCGGCCTCGATCGCGCAGGTTCACCGCGCGGTGACGACCGAGGGCCGCAAGGTCGCCGTGAAAGTGCGCCGTCCCGGCATCGACAAGCAGTTCGCGCGCGACATCGACACCTATGAATGGGCGGCCGCGCATCTCGAGGCGCTCGGCGGCGAAGCGACGCGGCTGCGCCCGCGCGAAGTGATCGCCAATTTCCGACGCTGGACGCTACGCGAACTCGACCTGCGCCGCGAAGCCGCCTCGGCGTCCGAGCTTGCCGACGCGATGGTCGGGGTGCCGACCTATGAGGTTCCCGCGATCGACTGGGACCGCACCGCGAGCCGCGTAATGACGCTGGGTTGGATCGACGGGATCAAGATTTCGCACCGCGAGCAGCTGATCTCGGCGGGGCACGACATGGAGGCGCTGTCGGCCAATCTCGTCAACGCCTTCCTGCGCCAGGCGATCGCCGAGGGCTTCTTCCACGCCGACATGCACCAGGGCAATTTGTTCGTGAAAGCCGACGGCACGATCGCCGCGGTCGACTTCGGGATCATGGGGCGGATCAACCGCCAGGCGCGCTACTGGCTCGCCGAGATTCTCTACGGCCTGACCACCGGCAACTACCGCCGCGTCGCCGAAATTCATTTCGAGGCGCAGTACGTCCCTGACTATCACAATGTCGAAGAATTCGCGACGGCGCTGCGCGCGGTCGGCGAGCCGATGCGCGGCAAGCCGGTGAGCGAGCTCAGCGTCGGGCAGATGCTCGATGGACTGTTCGCGATCACGCGCGATTTCGACATGCAGACGCAGCCGCACCTGCTCCTTCTCCAGAAGACGATGGTGATGGTCGAGGGTGTCGCGACGATGCTCAATCCCAAGATCAACATGTGGGACGTGTCGGGGCCGTTCGTGAAGGAATGGATCCGCGACGAACTCGGCCCCGAAGCCGCGCTGGCCGACGGCCTGCGCGAACAGGGCAAGACGCTGGCGCTGATCCCCGACATCATCCGCCGCCTCGACGCGCAGTTGCCGAAGCCCGGCGCCGCCCCGCCCGCGCCGCCGCTGCCCGAAATCCCGCTGATGTGGGACAAGGGCGAACGGCGCCGCTGGTGGCGCTATGCGCTGACCGCAATCGTCGGTGCAGCAGCCGGTGCCGGTCTGCTGCAGTGGCTTGGCTGAGCCGAGCACAGGACCCCTCTGGTTACCAGATATTTACCCTAATTCCCTAGGGCTGACCCTCGACCAACCCCGGACGTTTTTTCCGGAAAAAATCGAGGTTTCATGCGCTACGACAGCCTTCTTGCCGACCCGATCATCCCGGTCGACACGCTTCCTCTCGAAGTCGCGGTCGTGGTTCCGACACTCAATGAAGCGGCCAATGTCGAAAAGCTGATCGAGAAGTTGTCGGTCGTGCTTGCCGGACGCGGCTGGGAAGTGGTGTTCGTCGACGACAATTCGGCCGACGGCACGAGCGACCTCGTGCGCCGGATCGGCCGCACGTCGCGCCATGTTCGCATCGTCCAGCGGGTCGGGCGGCGGGGGTTGTCTTCGGCCGTCATCGAGGGCGTGCTGGCAACCGCCGCGCCGGTGATCGCGGTGATGGACGGCGATCTGCAGCATAGCGAGGACGCGCTGCCGCGCCTGATCGAGGCGGTCGCATCGGGGCGCGCCGATATTGCGGTCGGCACGCGCTATGTCGACGGCGGCGGGACGGGCGACTGGGACCAGGGCCGGGTGCGGATGAGCCGCCTCGCGACGCGGGTCGGACAGATCGCGCTGCGCACCAACGTCAGCGACCCGATGAGCGGCTTTTTCGCGATGCGCCGCGAAGCGTTCGACGCGGCGATGCCGCGCCTGTCGGCGATCGGATACAAGATATTGCTCGACATCATCGCCTCGGCCCCCGCGCCGCTGCGTGTAGAAGAGGTGCCCTATCAGTTCCGCAGCCGCGAGGCGGGCGAAAGCAAGATCGGCGCGCGCGTCATCGCCGAATATCTGGAGCTCATCGCCGACAAGACGATCGGCCGCTTCGTGCCCGTCCGCCTGCTCAAATTTCTGATGGTTGGCGGCCTCGGTGTATTCGTCCATCTTGCGGTGCTCAGCGCGCTGCTCGGAACCGGCAACGCCTTCGTCGCCGCGCAGACCGGCGCGGTCGTCGTCGCGATCGCCTTCAACTTCTTCCTCAACAACAGCTTCACCTACGCCGACCGCAAGCTCAAGGGCTGGCGCGTGCTCGGCGGCCTTGCGAGCTTCTATGCGATTTCGGCGATCGGCGCTGTCGCCAACATCGGCATCGGGACATGGGTCGCGGGGCAGCATGAGCGCTGGTGGGTCGCCGGGATCGCGGGCGTGCTCGTCGGCGCGGTGTGGAACTTCGCCATGTCGGCGGCGCTGACGTGGCGCAAATAGCGACCGCCCAGCCGCCGTCCGCCGGCTGGAACCGGCTTGCCAGGCTGCCGCGTCCAGTCGCGGCACTGCTGCTCGCGCTGCTCGCCGGGCTGATGCTGCTCGGCACCGTCGAGGGCCGCAAGACGGTCAATCCGAACCTCGCCTCGCCGGCCATCGCCAAGGCCGAGGGCATGATCGGCGACCATGCGCTCTATGTGAAGATCCTGCGCAAGATCGAGGCGGGCACCGCTTATTATCCGGCGGTGGTCGAAGAACATCGCGCCTATCACTATCCGCTGCGTCCCTTTGCTGCCGTGCGGCTGCCGACGCTGGCAACAGTCCTGAGCATCATCGGCCTGCCGGCGGGCATCGTCCTCGCCAGCCTGCTCGGCCTCGCGACACTCTTCGCGTGGCGCCGCCGCCTGATGCACGAAGCCGACCTTCCCGCCTACAGCCGCTTCGCCGTCCTGCTGGTCGCCCTCAATCTGGGGCAAGTCATGTCGGGACAGTGGGTGCTGATCCACGAGGTGGTGGCCGGCACGCTGATTGCGCTGGCGCTCGCGCTCTATCGTCCCGAGCGGCCGTGGGCGGCGCTGGCAGCGGTCGCAGCCGCGCTGACGATCCGCGAAACCGTGCTGCCCGTCGCGATGCTGTTTGGCTTTTTCGCGCTGATGGACCGGAACTGGCGCGCCGTAGGCGCCTGGATAGCGCTCGGCATTGCGTTTGCGATCGGCCTCGCTTTCCACGCCGCAGCGGTGACCGCCGCGACCAGCCCGACCGATCTTGCGGGCGGCGGCTGGCTCGGGCTCGGCGGCTGGAACAATTATATCTCCTTCGTCTACAAAACGTCGATCTTGCGCTTCGTCGCCCCCTATTGGTTCGCGACGATCCTCATTCCCTTGGCATTGCTGGGCTGGCTCGCGTGGCGCGGGCGCCTCGGCACCGCCGGTCTGCTCGTCCAGATCGGCTATGCGGCGGCCTTCATGCTCTTCGCGCGGACCGACAATGATTATTGGGGCATGCTGATCGCCCCGACGCTTTTCGTCGGGCTGATCTTCGTGCCCGCGGCGCTCGCGGCGCTCGTCCGTTCGCTGACACGTCCCGGGGTTTCCGTTTCTCCCGCCGCAGTCTAAGGCAGGCGCCTTGCTTGAACTGGCGGGCCCGGGCGCATAACTAGCGGGCGAAGGAGATTGATCGATCCATGCCCGCCCCCCGCATCCTCCTGATCATCGGCGGCGGCATCGCGGCCTATAAGGCGATCGAGCTCGTCCGTCTGCTTCGCAAGTCCGGCTATATCGTGCGCTGCGTCATCACGCGCGCGGGCGAGCAGTTCGTGACCCCGCTGACCCTCGCGGCATTGTCCGAAAACAAGGTCTACACCAGCCTCTTCGACCTCAAGGACGAGGTCGAGATGGGGCATATCCAGCTTTCCCGCGAAGCCGATCTGGTCGTCGTCGCACCGGCGACCGCCGACCTGCTCGCCAAGATGGCGGCGGGGATCGCCGACGATCTGGCGACCACGCTGCTGCTTGCGACCGACAAGCCGGTGCTCGCCGCGCCCGCGATGAACGTGCGCATGTGGCTGCACGCCGCAACGCGGCGCAACGTCGCGACCTTGCGCGGCGACGGGGTGACGCTGATGGAACCCGACGAGGGCGAAATGGCGTGCGGCGAATATGGTCCCGGACGCCTGCCCGAACCGGCCGCGATCAAGGCAGCGATCGACGCGGCGCTGGCCAGTGCGCCGGCACCGGTCGCTCTCACCGCGCCAGCAGCTCTGGCGGACCAGCCCGATTTCGCGCCCGCGAACCGGCGCCCGCTCTATGGCCGCCGCATCCTGATCACCGCGGGCCCGACGCACGAGCCGATCGATCCGGTGCGCTACATCGCCAACAGGTCGAGCGGCAAGCAAGGCTTCGCGATCGCCGCCGCCGCCGCCGAAGCCGGGGCCGAGGTGCTGCTGGTCGCGGGCCCCGTCGACCTGCCGACACCGCCCGGGGTTATCCGCGTCGATGTGGAGACCGCGGTCGAGATGGCTGCCGAAGTGCAGCAAGGCCTGCCCGTCGATGCCGCGATCATGGTCGCCGCGGTTGCCGACTGGCGCGCGGCCGATACCGCGCCGCAAAAGATCAAGAAGGATGGGAGCGGTCAGGTTCCCCCGCTCGCGCTCGCCGAGAACCCCGATATCCTTGCCAGTCTCGCCAAAAGCCCGCAGCGTCCGCCGCTGCTGATCGGCTTTGCCGCCGAAACCAACGACGTCATCGCGCATGCCGAGGCCAAGCTCGCGCGCAAGGGCTGCGACTGGATCGTTGCCAACGATGTCTCCGCCGACCCGATGGGGGGCGAGACGAACCAGGTGCATATCGTTAGCAAAGCGGGCGTAGACAGCTGGGACCGGCTGCCCAAACAGGCCGTCGCCCGCAAATTGATGGAAAAGATCGCCGATGAGCTCGAAAGCCGCATCCCCCTTGAAAGAGATTAAGATTGCCATCCAGCGCCTGCCCAACGGCGGCGGCCTGCCCCTGCCCGCCTATGCGAGCGATGGCGCGGCCGGGATGGATGTCGTCGCGGCCGAAACGCTGACGATGCGCCCCGGCACGCGCCACGCGGTCGCGACCGGCTTCGCAATGGCGATTCCGGTTGGCTATGAGGTGCAGGTCCGCCCGCGCTCGGGGCTCGCGCTCAAACATGGCGTCACCTGTCTCAACACGCCGGGCACGATCGACAGCGACTATCGCGGCGAGGTGAAGGTGATCCTAGCCAACCTCGGCGAAGACCCGTTCGACATCAAACGCGGCGACCGTATTGCACAGCTCGTACCCGCGCCCGTCCAGCGCGCGGCCTTTGCCGAGGTCGAGACGCTCGACGAAACGGCGCGCGGTGCGGGCGGTTTCGGGTCGACGGGCGTCGCGACCGATACGCCCGACGAGGTCGAAGACGACAATATTCCCGAAAATCTCGGCTCGCTCGCCGCGATGAAGTTGCGCCAGCCGGGCGAATAGCCTTGCTGTCGGACGCCGAACTCGACCGCTATGCGCGCCAGATCATCGTCCCGGCCTTTGGCGGCGCAGGACAGGCGAAGCTGAAGGCCAGCCATATCGTCATTGTCGGCGCGGGCGGGATCGGTTGTCCCGCCATCACCTATCTGGCGGCGGCGGGGGTCGGCCGGCTGACGGTCATCGACCATGATATCGTCGAGATCAGCAATCTGCACCGCCAGCCCTTGTTCACCGACGCCGATATCGGGGCATCGAAAGCCGTCGTCGCGGCTGAAGCGGCGCGGCGCATCAACCCGCATGTCGAAGCCGTCGCGGTTCCCGAAAGGCTGGGCGAGAGCAATGCCACGGCGCTGCTCGGCGGTGCCGACCTGATCCTCGACGGATGCGACAATTTCGCCACGCGGCTTGCGGTCAACCGCGCCGCGGTCGCGTTGCACATCCCCCTGCTCTCCGCCGCGATCGGCGCGTTCGAAGGGCAGGTCGCCCTCTACGAAGGCTGGCTCGAGCACAGTCCCTGCTATGCCTGCCTCGTCGGCGACGACCCCAACCAGGAGGGGCTCAACTGCGCTGAAACCGGCGTCATGGGCGCGCTCGCCGGGATGATCGGCACGATGGCGGCGCTCGAGGCCGTGCGCGCGCTTACCGGCTGGGGGCAGACGCTGGCCGGGCGGCTCGCGATCGTCGACATGCTCGACCGGCGCTGGCGCGAGGTTGGCGTCGCCAAGGATCCGGAGTGTCCGATATGCCGGGGCTGAATATCATTGTCGCTTCGGCCGACGGCGAGCGCTTCTACTCCGCGATGGAGACTGCGGCCGCGGCCGCCGCGCTTGGACGTCCGGCGCGCATCTTCCTGCAAGGCGCGGCGGCGGGGTTACTCCGCACGCCCGTCGCCTTCGACGGCGATCCGGCGCGGCGCGCCGCCGGCCAGCCCGATCTCGTGTCGCTGATCGCCGAGGCCATGGCCTGTCTCTTATACACATCTGACGCTGCCGACGAAGCTAGAAGTGT
>CAUUIU010000044.1:0-13912 GCA_963545025.1 uncultured Sphingopyxis sp.
GCGTACGAACCGCGTCCAGCACATGGTCGGGAACGACGATCTTGCCGTCCGGTCCCGTTTCAACTTCGCTCATCGCCCCGCCTTCACTGTTGCTATCTTGCCGCACATTTCGGGCCGATTGCGCCGATAAGCAAGGCCAGTGTCGCAAGTTTTTATGTCCCGCTCGCAAGTTGACGTTGCGGAATCCAGCCTTTTCCAGACTTGGGACAAGCCTGAATTTCCGCCCCTTTCCGCTCGAAACAAGTGACTTGACGCTTTCGTCAACTCAGCGCACCTTTACGACCATACAGAACTCGCTTGAGCGGGTCGTATTCCGGAGAGGCCGGCGTTTTCCCCGACGCCGGTGGGAGAGGACGATGACCAGCAAGGCTGGCAAGCAATTGCGCTGGCGCGAGGCCGTATTGGCCTGGCGCCCTTTGGCACGCCTGGTGAAATCCCCTCCCCTTACCACGAATTGACTGTTGGGCGGGCCCGCGTCGCGGGTTCGAAAAAGGGAGGATATAAATGAAGTTCAAGGCTTTGATCGGAACCTCGGTCCTTGCGATGACGCTGGCGACGCCGGCGTTCGCGCAGGACGCGGCGGAAACCGAAACCGACGCATTCGGCGGCGAAATCGTCGTCACGGCGCAGCGCCAGGCCGAACGCCTACAGGACGTTCCCATCGCGGTCAGCGCCTTTTCGTCCGAAGCCCTTGAGGCGCAGCAGATCAAGACCCCGTCGGATCTTCAACTGACGCTGCCCAACGTGACCTTCACCAAGACCAACTTCACCGGCGCCAGCTTCACCATTCGCGGCATTGGCGACCTTTGCGTCGGCACGACCTGCGATAGCGCGACCGCGATCCACCTGAACGGCGACCCGCTGTTTTCGACCCGCCTGTTCGAAACCGAATTCTTCGACCTCGAACGCATCGAAGTGCTGCGTGGGCCGCAGGGCACTCTGTTTGGCCGCAACGCGACCTCTGGCGTGGTCAACGTGATTACTGCCAAGCCGAAGCTCGGCGTGTTCGAAGCCGCCGCCGAGGGCGAATATGGCAATTATGATTCGATCAAGGGCAAGGCGATGGTCAACATCCCCCTTGGCGACACGATGGGCCTGCGCGTCGCGGGCATATATCTCAACCGCGACGGCTATACGCGCAACGCCTTCCTCGGCACGCGCATTGACGACCGCGATCTCTATTCGGTGCGCGGTTCGTTCCGCTGGGAGCCGACCCCCGACACGACGATCGACCTGCTCGGCTCCTATTTCCGCGAAAAGGATCAGCGCACGCGCATCCAGAAGCAGCAGTGTCAGCGCGATCCGACCGGCATCCTCGGCTGTTTGAACACTCGCCGCGACAACGCGCCGTTCAACGGCAACGCCACCTTCACGGCGGCGCTGACCTCGCGCGAATTCCTCGCGATCCGCGGCATTCCGGCAGGCTTTGCGCTGGGCAGCCTCTATGGTCCCGACGTCTATGCCAACACGACGATCCCCGACGACTCGCGGGTCGTGAACACCGCCTATACGCCGAGCTATTTCACCAGCGAACTGACGCTGCAGGGCCAGATCGAGCATAATTTCGGTCCGGTCTCGCTGCAGGTGTCGGGCCAGTATCAGAAGGTCAAGCTCGACGCGTCGCAGGATTACAACAGCAACGTCGGCAACCGCGCGCTCTATGCCACCGGCCTCGCCACGCTGCAGGCGGCCGCAGGCGGCGCGCTCGGCCCGGCATTTACGCCCTATTTTGCACCGGTCGCGGCAGCGATCATCCCCAACGGCCCGACCGGCCAGCTCTGCACCTCGCTACCCGAGGAAACCGGCCAGGGCGTCTACGGCGGAAACGCGATCTGTAGCGACCAGTCGCTCCAGTTCGACCGGTCGAACCAGAACAACAGCAGCTGGTCGGCAGAAGGTATTTTGACCAGCGACTTCGACGGGCCGTTCAACTTCCTGGTGGGCGGCATCTATGCCGATTACCACCTGACCGAGAACAGCTATTATGTGAACGCCTTCCCGATCGATTATCTGACCGGGGTGCTGGGCGCCTTCACCGCGGCAACCAACCCGCCGGCCGCTGGCGGCCCGCTGCCGCCGTCGTTCCTCGCGACGCCCTTCTTCCGCAACAACACCGACGATCTGAAGATCACGTCGTACGGCCTTTTCGGCGAAGCCTATTTCGAATTTACCGATCGCCTGAAACTGACCGCCGGTCTGCGGTACAACAATGACAAGAAGAGCGTGACGGCACGGTCGACACTGGCCAGCTTCCTTGCGCCGCACAGCCTGACCGGGGATGTGTTCGCTTCGCCCTTCGTCGGCTCCTTCGACGCCGACCCGGGGACGCCGGGCAACCAGATCGTCCAGTCGCGCAGCGTGAAGTTCAACAAGCTGACCGGCCGCGCGGTGCTCGACTTCAAGATCACCGACGACAATCTGGTCTACGCCTCTTATTCGCGAGGCTATAAATCGGGCGGTATCAACCCGCCGCTGCAACCGATCTTCGCGGTTCCCGAAAGCTTCGCACCCGAACAGGTCGACGCCTTCGAAATCGGTTCGAAGAACACCTTCGGCGGCGGAGCGCTGACGCTGAACCTGACGGCCTTCTACTACAAGTACAAGGATCTCCAGCTCAGCAAGATCGTCGCCCGCACCGCGGTCAACGACAATGTCAGCGCCGACATCTATGGCTTCGAAGTCGAAGGCATGGTCCGGCCTGACCCCGACTGGGTGATCAACCTCGGCTTCAGCTACCTGCACACCAAGGTCACCGACGACAAGTTCACGAGCAACCCGCGTGACTTTGGCGGCGGCCGTGCCGATGCCGTGATCATCAAGGACATCACCAACGCCGCCAACTGCGCCGTCGGTTCGCGGACGGGTAACGCCGCGGGGGTCAATGCCTTTGTGAACGGGGTCCAGAACGTCATCAACGGCGGCTTCGTTCCGGGCGTCGCCGCGGGCGCGGGTCTGCGGCCGACGACCGCCTTCCCGTCCGATGGCGGCATCGCGTCGACTGGTGCCTTCAGCATCTGTTCGGTGATGGAAGCCGCAGCGGCGGGAGCGTTCGCCGCTGCCGGCCTGAACCCGACGACCTTCGGCGGAATCGAATATTTCTCCGCCGGCGTTCCCGTCAATCTCAAGGGCAACCAGTTGCCGCAGGCGCCGAACTACAAGTTCAGCGCGGGCGTGCAATATACCGCTCGCCTGGGCAACGGCGACATGACGCTCGTCCCGCGCTTCGACCTTGCCTATACCGGGGAAAGCTATGGCAGCATCTTCAACGGCAACGTCAACCGCATCAAGGGCTATGCGCAGGTCAACGCCCAGCTGCAGCTGAACGGCCCCGACGAGAAATGGTATGTGAAGGGGTTCATCCAGAACATCTTCGACTCGGCCAGCGTCACCGGCCTGTACATCACCGACCAGTCGTCGGGTAACTACACCAACATCTTCACCCTCGAACCGCGCCGCTATGGCATCGCGGCCGGCGTGAAGTTCTAAACCACCCGACAACAAAGAAGCCCGGCCATTCGATCGAATGGCCGGGCTTTTTGTTGCCCGAAAGCGAGGAGCGGACGGGCCGCCCCTCACTCTCCCCGGTTAGAATTTGAAGCGGCCGGTCAGGCCATAGGTGCGCGGCTGGCTGGGATAGCCCGACACGCTGCCCGCCTGTGCGACGGCCGGGAAGATCGTCGTCAGATATTGCGCGTTGGTGAGGTTGCGGCCCCATACGCCCACTTCCAGACCGTTGTTCAGCTTGACGGTGAACGAGGCGTTGAGCGAGTTGACTTCGCGCTTCAGGTTCTGCGCGACGCTCGCCGGGAAGCCGCCGAGACCCTCAACGATCTGCGTCGGGCTTTCATAGGCATAGTCGACGTGCGCGACAGCCTTGGTCCCACCGGCAAACTCATAGGTGTAGGTGCCGCCCATCGAGATCGACAGTTCAGGGATGCCCGCGGGCGTGCTGCCCGAGATGTCGCCGAACGCCGAGTTGACGAAGCTGTCGTATTTGGCGTCGAGATAGGTCGCCGCCAGCGTCAGGTTGAGCCCTTCGGTCGGACGCACCGAACCGTCGAACTCGATGCCAAAGGTCGACTGCTTGCCGGCGTTGGCGAGCGCGAAGCCCGTGCCGGTGAAGACGTTCGACTGGAAGCCCTTGATCGACTGCTTGAACACCGCAACGTTCACGGCAGCGACCGACCACTGGCCCTTCAAACCGAATTCATAGACGGTCGATTCTTCGGGATCGGCAAAGCGCGAGCCGCTCGACAGGTTCGGCGTGCGCAGTCCGGCGGCGGTGATCGCCGCCAGGTCCGACGCGAGCGGACGGCTGTCGCGCGACAGGTTGACCGAGCTCGCCTTGAAGCCCGTCGCATAGGTCGCATAGATGTTGACCGTGTCGGTGAGCTCATAGGCGGCGCGGAGGCTGTACGCGAGATCGCTGTCGTTGGTCTTGTTCGATTCGACGCTGTTCGGCAGATTCAGGAACGGCGGCAGGAACTGGAACGCCTTCAGGCCGGCCAGCGGGTTCGCGCTGCGTCCGTCGGGAAGCGTGGTCGTCGGGTTGGCCGCAAGGAAGGCGGCGGTCGCCGGCGGAACGCCCTGACCGATCAGCAGCGCCTGACGGAACGGCGTGTAGGCCGCAGCGTCGAGGTTGATCGCCGAGAAGACGTCGGTGCTGATGACGTCGGTCGAGAAACGCTTCTTGTCCTTGGTGTAGTTCGCACCGGCAGTCAGCGTCAGGCGGTCGGTGACCTCGAAGTCGACCGTGCCAAAGATCGAGAAAGCCTCGTCCTTCATGCGATAGGCTTCGTCCAGACCGTTGCCGGCGCGGAAGAAGGTGCCGACATATTTCGCCGGATTGCCTTCAAGCGCGCCGAAGGTCTGTTCGAGCATCGCGACGTTGAGCGCATTGCCGCTCGCCGCACGGATCAGCTGGTCGCCATAGGGGCGGAACTGGGTGCCGAAACGGATGTCGTTCTTCTGGTCGATCTTTTCGTTGAAATAATAGCCGCCGAGCAGGAAGTTGAACGGACCGTCGAAGTCCGAGGTCAGGCGAACTTCCTGGGTGAAGGTGTCGATGCCCAGATCCTGGCTGTTCTCGCCGATCAGGTCAGCGCCGGTGAAGTCCGAATCCTGGTTGGTGAGCGCGCGCACCTGGCGATAGGCGGTGATCGAGGTCAGCGCCATGCTGCCAAGGTCATAGTCGATCTGCGCCGAACCGCCGTAATTCTCGATCTCGTTCGTCGACAGGAAGTTGTTGTAGACATCGTACGAGAAGGGATTGTTCGCATCGACGCTCGGGCCGCCCGCGAGCGCGTTGGTGATCGCAACGGTCGGGCCGGCAATGACGTTGCCGGCGATGCAGCAATTTTCGTCGATCTTGTCGTAATCGCCGATGAGGCGGATCGACAGCGCGTCGGTCGGTTCGAACAGCAGCTGGCCGCGAACGCCCCAACGATTGCGATCGTTGACGTCGGTGTTCAGCTTCAGGTCCTGCGCATAGCCGTCGCGGCGGTTGTAGCTGCCGCCGATCGAGAAGGCGATGGTTTCGCTGATCGGGCCGGTGACGTCGCCCTTGACGGTGATCGCGTCATAATTGCCATAGGTCGCCTCGACCGAGCCGCCGAATTCATACTGCGGCTTCTGCGTGACGATGCTGATGACGCCCGCCGATGCGTTCTTGCCGAACAGCGTCGACTGCGGTCCGCGCAGCACTTCGATGCGCTCGACATTGGGAAGGTCGCCGATCTGCGCGGCCGAACGCGAACGATAGACGCCGTCGATGAACACGCCGACCGACGGTTCGATGCCGGCGTTGTTCGCGCCGTTGCCGAAGCCGCGGATGATGAAGTTGGTGTTCGCGCTCGACTGGAGCTGCGACACGCGAAGGCTGGGGACCGCCGACTGGAGGTCGATCAGGTCGCGGATCTGCGATTCTTCAAGCTGCGCCGCCGAGGTCACCGAGACGGCGACGGGCGTGTCCTGCAGCGTTTGTGAACGCTTCGACGCGGTAACGATGATGTCGTTGCCATAATCGACGATTTCGTCGGCGGGCGCCGCGGCCGTATCGTCGGCCGGAGCGGCATCCTGGGCAAAGGCGAAAGCGGGGGTGGTCGCGGCGCACAGCATGGTGGCGCCCAACAAGATGTTGCGCAAAGTCATGATATGTCTCTCTCTCCAAAACCACCGAAGCGCAGCCAGAAGGCTTGTCGGGAGATGCCCGGCGGTGACTGATCGCTGTAACGCACCGCCCTGCGGCGTCAATTCGGCGCGGTGACTTTTCGGCAGTTTTCCTCAAATTAGTGGCGAAAAAGCAACAGTTTGCGATCGGCACCATATCGGCTCTTGTTTCCGTAACGGAAAACGCACGCCCTAGCGATCTGTTAACGGCGGCGCTCTTATGCCTCTGGTCATCAGGATGGGATGCAGCGGGGGATGGCGATGCGATCGGTAAAATGGGCCGTGGCGGCCGGGCTTTTGGCGACCACCGCGATCGGATTAGCCATTGCGCAAACGGGTGGGAATGCGAACGTCGGAGTCCCCGCGCCGCTGATCGATGGCCTGCGCCAGGGCGCCTTTGTCGAACAATATGTCGCCCAAACGGTCAGCCGGCTTCGGTCTGCCGATCCGGATGGCGACGGTCTCGACCGGGGCGACATCGATTATGCCCGCACGAAAAACGCGGCGCATCAGCGCGCAAGCACTATCCAGCAGGTACTGGGCCTCGATTTCGATGGCGATTTCAAGGTAACGCGCGCCGAGATCGAATATGACCGGCGCGGCGATCGCGAACTTCGCGCCGAGCGGGTCAATTCGACGCTGGAGCGGTACGATTTGAACCGCGATGGCGTCATCACCTTGCAGGAAGCGGCGATGAGCGGCCCCAAGCACCGTTCCGACGACCGGCTCGACCCCTTGCTTGCGCTCGACCCCAATGGCGACGGCCGCTTGACGGCGACCGAATTGACGGCCTTGGCACAGCGCAGCTTCGAAAGCGTCGACCGCGACGGCGACGGCCAGATTTCGAAGGAGGAATATGCACGCGTCGCCGAAGGGCTGCGCGAGTTGCAGTTCGTCCGCGACGCCGCAGTCTGCAAGCTTCCGCCCGTCGCCGATGGCGCAAGGCTGATCGCCTACGGCGGCTATGAAGGCGACGCGATCTCGTCGGCAGCGGTCGGCGGCCCCGACAAGGAAACAGGCCTGATCGACGTCGCGATCGAGCCGGGATCAGAGCCGCTCTATTTGTTCCTGTCGTCCTTTGAATCGACGGTCTGGCGATTCTCGGGGGCGACCGGCCGTGTCGCAAACGTCGTCGTCTCGTCGCCGTCGGGGTCGGCGACCGGCGTGTCGGCCGCGGGCGTTGTCGGCATTCCCGCGGGAAAGGTCGCGGTCGCCGATGCCGGGTGCCTGGGCTATTTCTATCAGGTCGACGGCGGCGAGGTGAAACGGACGATGGCGTCGCTGCGCGCCTCGCTCAAGCGATCGCCCGACGCCGTCTTCGGCGCCTATTCGGCGCAGCGCGTGTCGCTCCCCTCCGGGCAGATCACGCGCGCCGAGCGCGGCAAGGCGCCGCTCCCCAAGGGCTTCGATGCCGGTACATGGCCGGATGCGGCACGCTTCTGGCCCGGCGGGCTGGTTCAGATCGATCCAAACACGGTGGTCGCGAAGGCCGGGGTCGAGCGGTACAAGGTTCTCCCCAGCCAGATGGGGATATCGCAGCTCGTCGGATCGGGCGCGATCGTGCGCGACGGCCAGGGCCGCTTCCGCCTCGTGCGGCCGATCGCCCATATGCCGCCGAGCATGGGCGGCGCACATTCGGTCACGCTGATCATCGCCAAGGGCGTGCCCGTTCCGCCCGGCAGTCCGGGCCACAGCTGCATTATTTCCGAAGCGAGCGGTGAAAAGATGGGGCCGCTATGTCAGCGTCATTGAGCGCTGCTGGAAAATGGTGCCCGGGGACGGGGTCGAACCGCCGACACTGCGATTTTCAATCGCATGCTCTACCTCCTGAGCTACCCGGGCACGGCCGCTGCGACCGGACGGCCGCGCTGGCGAGCGGCGGCTATAGGGAGGGCTTTGCATCCTGTCCAGAGGCTTTGTGACGCTGTTTTGACGGGTCAACCGTCGTCGAAACGGTCCTCGTCGGCGGTGCCGTCGGGTGCCTGATTGGCAGGCACGCGATAGTCTTCGCCGAACCATTTCAAAAGGTCGCGGTCACGGCAGCCGCGGCTGCAGAAAGGCTTGAATTCGTCGGCGCGCGGCTTGCCGCATTGTGGGCAGGAACGCGGCTTGGCGCTGGCTTCACTGGGCATGGCCCGCTCCCTTGATCTGCGCGTCGGCGGTGATCGCGACCGGCCGGCCGGTACGGGCCTGCAGCGCGGCGATCCAATCCGGATGCGCGTGGATATGATCGGCAACGGCCGGGCGCGCGGTCAGTTGCAATGGGCCCGTCCCGATCGCACGCTCGGCCTGGCGGAGGAGCAACGCGGCGTCGGTCGCGAGCGCGTCGAATCGCACTTGCTCAATCAGCGAAGGCCGCGTCCGGCGGCGGATGATCTGCATCAGGCCGAAGCCATTGACCGCGGTGCGTTCGAACGGCGGCGGCAGGCGTTCGTCGACCAGCGCATCGATCGCCAGCCGCTCGGCGCGGCTCGGCAGCGACGGAAAATCGATGCCGATCGAGCCGCCGATGTCGCAGCACCGGATCACGCCGACCGCCGCCGCCGCGCCCGCCTTGGCGAGCGCCAAGGCGTCGCCCTCGCCGTCTATGTCGATCAACGTCATCGCCGGCGTCGTATCGACCCACAGCGCACCGCCAGCGAAGGGCCAGCGTCCGGTGCGGATATGATCGATCAGTTCCGACCAGCCCGCAGCCTCCAGCCGGTCGCTATCGGTCGCCCGCACTTCCACAACGGGCGCGCCCGTCGCCGCGATCCGCGCGCGGAGGTCGGGGCCATCGCCCGGCACCGCGTCGGCATCGGCGACACGCGCCCGCGCCGGTTTGTCGCGCCCGCGCTCGCGCAGCGCCATACGCGTGATTTCGACGGTGAGTTTCGCGCCGATCGACAGACCGGGTGGCACGGACGCGAGCGCCGCGATCGGTTCACCCGGCCAGGCGAGCGCAACTTGCGCGCCCTTCCCCGCTTCGATCAGCCGAGCCTCGACAACCCCGCCAACCCGCGGACCTTCACCATCGCGTTCGATCCGCGCCTCGACGATCTGGTCATCCTCGACAAGCGCCGCGCGGCGCTCGCCGATGCCATCCTCGTACAGCCATTCAGCCAAGCGGCACGCCGACGCCGGTGAGCAGGTTGCGCGTTTCGTGGAGCGGCAGTCCGACGACATTCGAATGGCTGCCCGACAGAAAACGAACGAAGGCTTCGGCCTTGCCCTGGATCGCATAGCCGCCCGCTTTGCCCATGCCCTCGCCGCTCGCGACATACCAGTCGATCTCGGCGGCGCTCAGCACCTTGAAGGCGACGACGGTGTCGACGACGCGCACGCGCGGCTTGCCGTCGGTGCCGACAACACAGATGCCGGAATAGACATGATGCCGCCGGCCCGAAAGCAGCGCGAGCATGCGGCGCAGGTCCGCCTCGTCGGCAGGCTTTTCGAGGATCCGGCGCCCCACCGCGACGGTGGTATCGCCCGCGAGCACGACCTCGTCCGGCGCGCGTTCGACGGCGAGCGCCTTGCCCTCGGCGAGCCGCGCGACATAGGCGCGCGGAAGCTCGGCCTTCAGCGGCGTTTCATCGATGTCGGGAGAGGCGATGCGCGCAGGCACCACCCCGATCCGCGCCAGCAACTCCAGCCGGCGCGGCGACGTCGATGCCAGGACCAGCGCGGAAAAGTTCGTCGCGCCGCTCACTTGAAGCGATAGGTGATCCGACCCTTGGTCAGGTCATAAGGGGTGAGTTCGACGAGCACTTCGTCGCCCACCAGAACACGGATGCGATTCTTGCGCATCTTCCCGGCCGTGTGGCCCAGAATCTCGTGATCATTTTCCAGTTTGACGCGAAACATCGCGTTGGGAAGCAGTTCGACCACTTGGCCGCGCATTTCCAGAAGTTCTTCTTTCGCCATCAGTCCTCTATGGGCTCGAAATCCAAGGATGCGGGCCCATAACCGCAATTCGCGCCAATTGAAAGCGATCTGTCATCCGGCCGGATTATGCTTCGCGAGGAACGCGTCGAGCCGGTCGAACCAGTTCTGCCGGTTCGCCGGATTGGCAAAGCCATGCCCCTCCTCCGGATAGGCGATATATTCGAAATCGGCCTTCCCCGCTGCCTTCAGCGCAGCGATCAGTTTTTTCGACTGGCTGATGGGCACATTATTATCGTCCTCGCCATGCGCGATCAGCAGCGGCCGGTTGATCCGCGCCGCCTGCTGCGTCGGCGACACCGCGGCGAGGTCGAGCTCGCCATCGCCGGTGACCCGCGCCTTCCAGCTCGCCGTCGCTTCCTTGGTCAGGTAGCGCCGGTCATATTTCAGCATTGCGTTCCAGTCGGCGACCCCGGCGAAGCTTGCCGCGCAGCGATAGCGTTCGGGGTTGCGCGCGATCGCCCACATCGCGGCATAGCCGCCGTAGGAGGCGCCGACGACGCACACGCGACCCTTGTCAACGATGCCTTCCTTGACCAGCCAGTCCATCCCGTCGTCGAGATCATCTTGCATCGCGCGGCCGATCTGGCCGATGCCCGCGTCGCCGAACGCGGTGCCATATCCGCCCGACCCGCGGTAATTGGGCTGCAGCACCGCATAGCCGCGGTTGGCGAAGAACTGGACCTGCGCGTCATATTCCAGCCGGTCACGCACGCCATAGGGGCCGCCATGCGGATGGATGATCAGCGGAAGATCCTTCGCCGCGCGCCCCTTGGGCAAGGTCAGATAGGCGGGGATCTTCGTCCCGTCGCGCGCCGCATAGGTAATCGCCTTGGTCACCGCGAGCTTGTCCGGTGGCAGGCCGTGCTGACGCACCGCGATCGGCGACATCTGGCGCGTTTCGCGGTCGAGATAATAATAGAGGCCGGGATCGTCGGGCGCGGTCGCGAGGATCAGCATCCTTTTGTTGTCGTCGCTGCGCGAGATCACCCACGCCTGCAGGTCGGGGATCGCACGGTCGAGTTGGCCCTGCAGCTTCTTGGAATCGGCGTCGAACCATTCGACACGTTCGCGGTCATCGGTAAAGGCGACGCCCTCAAGCGCCGTGCCGTCGGCGTTCAGCCAATAATCGTCGATGTCATGGTTGTCGTTGCCATAGACCAGATCGCCGATCTCACGCGTGCGATAGTTGAACTTGTAGAGCGCCTCGCGCCCCGTCTTCTCGTCGCTGAGCACATAGCCTTCGTCGGAGCCGGTCACGATATTGGCGATGTTGAACCAGGCGTCTTCGTCGCCGGGCTTCGCCGCGCCGATAAAGGCGAATTTCTCGGCCTGAGCGCGGCGATAATAGAATTTCATCTTGCGCCCTTCCCAGCCGACACCGGCCCGGACGACGCCCGCATCGTCGGCATACCATTCCCACACGGGCGCGCGCTGTTTGACGATTTCGGTTCGCTTGCCGTCGGGCAGCGAGACATGGAACACCGACGGATAGTCATAGACCGACTTTTGAACCGACAGCAGGATGTATGCGCCCGCCGGATCGGTGAAGAGCAGATCGTCGCCTTCGAGCCCCTGTCCTTCGCGGTGCAGCGTCTTGAGGCTGTTGGTCTTGAAATCAAAAACGACGAGCAACGTCTGGCGCGCCTCGTCGCCGAAATAGGCAACGTTGCGGCCAAGGCTGATCAGCAGCTGATCGTTGCCCGCCCAACGGAACCAGTTGAGGTCGACCTTTTCGGGGACATTGATCCCGCCGATCGCCTTTTCATACACGCCGCGATAAGCGACCTGTTCGCGCCCATTGCTCCGCCCGCGAAAAGCGAATCGCTTGCCGTCGGGGGACAGCAGTGCGTCGGACACCTCGGGAAGCCGCGCGAAGTCGGCGGTCGTGATCCGCTCGGGCGGCGCCGTCGCCGCAGTGCTCGGTTTTACGTCCTCCGCGCCGGCGCCCGCCGGCATTATCAGCATCGCCGCGGCCAGAACCGGCCGCCCCCATTTTGTGATCATGCGCCCCCGCAACCCCTTGCCCATCGCCCGCTGACAATAGGAAAAAAGCGCATGAACGCAACGGGTTTCAGCCGACGAGGCGAAGCTTTCGCGCGACGCGCCAGCCGGCGCTTCTTGCCCAGGCATAGCTCGGCCAACGCGGCGGCATCGCGGGGTCGAGCCCCATGCGGCGGAGCGTCGCATTGGCGGCGTGCGCTTCGGATTCGCGATAGCTCCACTCGCTGCGCCAGGTGATCGACAGCGACACCGAGGGCGCATCGCCATTGGTCACGAAATGCGGCGCCATCACCGGCATCAGCACCGCATCGCCGGGGGCGAGCGGCACTTGCTGTGCGTCGGCCTGATACGCGTCCTCCCACGGCAGATTGCGGTGGCCGCCCATATGATAGCGTTCATGCTCGTGGCGGTGCGCGAAGCGTTCGTCGCCCGAGGGCCAGACGTTCATCACCTTGGTGCCGCGGAGCTGGAGCAGGATATTATGTTCGGGATCGAAGTGGAACGGCGTGATCGATCCCGGCGACGAGATGAAGATGAAACCTTGCGGCGTCAGCATCGCGCCGGTGCGCGGCTCGACGATCGATTTCAGTTCGCCGAGCAGATCCATCAGCAGCGTGCGATAGGCTTCGACATTCTCGATATTCTTGAGCACCGCCCAGCTGCCGTTGGACTCGATGGTCCGGATCGTCTCGCCGATCGACAAGCCGTTCGATGGCACATCATCGGGCGCAATGCCGATCGGGATATTACCCGGATTATACTCGACCTCGCTCGCCGGAAGGCTTTCGCCGAGCTGCGCCAAGGCTTCGAGCGACAGCAAGGGATGCTCGGGCAGATGATGGTGCAGCAATCCCGCCTGCAGCGGATAAAGCGCCGCCATCCGCTCGAGCGTTGCGGCCGGAAAGACCGGCGCGGTGAGGGGCTGATGCTGGGTCATCACAGGTCCTGATCTTCGATAGCAGCGGGCGCCGCGCGCTTCCAGCGCCGCCAGAAAGTCTCGGCCTTGGTGAGCGCGGCGAAGCGCAGGCGGTCGGCGGTGCCCGACAGCGACGCGTTCACCCAGACGAGGCGCCGGCGTTCGCGCCAGACGCTGTCGATCATCGGGTGGCCGGGCGCGGCGCAGCTGTCGACCCATGCGATGCGCGTGTCCTCCAATATGTCGAGGTTCGCCTGTTGGAGCAGCACCCCCGGCGAGAAGCGCGCATAATCCTCGTCGAACGCGGTCTTGAACGAAAAGCCGCCGGGCGGACAAAGGAAGTTGACGAGCATCGCGAGCGGCCGCCCGTCGAGGTCGAGCGCGCGCATGTCGAGCTTGCCGGCGTCGGCCGCGGCGGTGAGGATCGCGCGGAACCAGGCCCCGGTATCGCTGTGGCTCGCGAGCGCCGACCCGGCACGCCCCTTCCAGCCGCGCGCTTCGAGATCGAGGAAGGCCGCGATCCACGGCTCCAGCGGTTCGCCCGCCTGCCAGCGGCGAAAGGCCACCTGCCCTTCGTCGGCCAGCCGGTTCGCCTGCCGCCGCAATTCCTTGCGCTTCTTGGCGCGCACCGCGCCGTCCCAATAGTCCGCGGGCGACAGGTCGCTTTCCAGCAGCGCGCGTTCCTCCCGGTGGACGACGACGGCCTCGCCGCCGCGGACCCGCGCAACATCGATCAACGCCCGGTAGAGCGGGCCGTCCTCGGTCAGCCGCGGCACGTGCAGCATCGTGCGCGCCCAGGGCGCAGCGTCGCACCAGCCGAGCAGGATCGACCAGAACAGGCTCTCCATCCCCTGTCGCTTATACACATCTGACGCTGCCGACGAAGCTAGAAGTGTAGATCTC
>CAUUIU010000045.1:0-13722 GCA_963545025.1 uncultured Sphingopyxis sp.
GCCGAGCAGATCTCGGACTATCTGCTCACCGGAGGCATCACCAACGCGCTCAACGTCCCCAGCCTCTCGGCCGAAGAAGCGCCGAAGCTGCGTCCCTATATGAGCCTCGCCGAAAAGCTCGGCAGCCTCGTCGGCCAGCTCGCGCATGACAATCTCACCCACATCTCGATCGAGGTCGAGGGCGCCGCGGCCGAGCTCAACCTGAAGCCGATCACCGCCGCGGTGCTCACCGGGCTGATGCGCCGCTATTCGGACAGCGTGAACATGGTCAACGCCCCCCACCTTGCGCGCGAGCGCGGGCTCGACGTGCGCGAAGTGCGCCACGACCGCGACGGCGATTATCACACGCTGATCCGTGTCACCGTGGCGACCGAACAGGGCGACCGTTCGGTCGCGGGCACTTTGTTCAGCAACGGCGACCCGCGTCTGGTCGAGATGTTCGGGATCAAGGTCGAGGCCGATCTCGACGGCCATATGCTCTATATCGTGAACGAGGACGCGCCGGGCTTCATCGGCCGCATCGGTACCGCGCTCGGCGAAGCCGGACTCAACATCGGCACCTTCCACCTCGGCCGCCGCGCCGCGGGAGGCGAAGCCGTGCTGCTGCTCAGCCTCGACTCGCCGATGCCCGAACCGATGCTGTGGCAGCTCTGCCAGCTGCCCGGCGTGAAGACGGTGAAGGGTCTGAAGTTCTGACACGATCCGGCGGGAGCGGTTGAAACCCTCCCGCCGCCCGCCTAAGGCCCAATTCGATGACCAAGGCCCCTGCCCTGCTGCCCGAAGGCCTCCGCGACCGCCTGCCCGCGCAGGCCGAGGCCGCGTCGCGCGTCACGCGCGCGCTCGTCGATGCGATGCGCGCGCACGGCTATGGCCGCGTCGCTCCGCCGCTCGCCGAATTTCGCGAGACGCTGGGCGCCGACGACGAACGCGCCTCGCGCGACCTCTTGCGCTTCACCGATCCGGTATCGCAGCGCACCCTCGCGCTGCGCCCCGATATCACGCGCCAGGTCGGCCGCATCGCGACCTCGCTGCTCGCCAAGGCACCGCGCCCGCTGCGCCTCTGCTACGCGGGGCAGGTCGTCAAACTGCGCGCCAGCCAGCTTCGTCCCGCGCGTGAAATGCTGCAGGTCGGCGCCGAGCTGATCGGCAGCGACAGCGTCGCCGCGGCGCGCGAAATCGTCACCGTCGCGATCGAGGCGCTCGAAGCCGCCGGAATCGGCCCGGTCACCATCGATTTCACCCTGCCCGACGTCGTCGACCTGCTCGCGAACGGGCCGCTGCCCATCGATGCCGATATCCAGCAGCTCCGCGACGAACTCGACGCCAAGGATGCCGGCGCGCTGACGCGGCTTGGTGCCGAAGCCTATCTGCCGTTGCTCCGCGCCACCGGCCCCTTTGATCAGGCGATTGCTGACCTCCGCGCGTTCGACACCACCGGAGTGCTCACCGCGCGCATCGAAGCGCTCGAAGCGATCGCCGCGCCGGTCCGCGACCGCGTTACGCTCACCCTCGATCCCACCGAACGCCACGGCTTCGCGTATCAGAGCTGGTTCGGCTTCCAGATCTTCGTCCCCGGACAAGGCGACGCGATCGGGCGCGGCGGCGGCTATGCGATCCCCGTCGGTGAACAGGAGGAAGCTGCGGTCGGCTTCTCGCTCTATCCCGACCCGCTGATCGACGACGGTCTCGGCGCCGAGGACGATGCCGACAGGCGTATCTTCCTGCCGCTCGGCCACGATGCCGCGCTCGCGGCAAGCCTGCGCGCCGACGACTGGCAGACCGTCGCGGCGCTGGCCGAAAGCGACGACGCCCGCGCGCTCGGTTGCGGCTGGCGGCTTGGCCCCGATGGGCCGGTCGAAGTCTAGAAGTCCGAAACCCCGAACCGCGGGATTCCTTGATTCACCCCCGGCGGATCGAGCACCGTCACGTCGAGCTCGACCGGCTCCCCGATCCAGTGCGCCAGCGTTGTATGATCGGCGAGATCGTCGTCGGTGAGCGGATGCACCAGCGCGCGCAGCCCCGTCGCCTCGATTGCCGCGACGACCGCCGGCCGATGGCTGGCAAGGAAGTGGACCTCATATTGCGCGATCGGATGCGGCCCCGCCGCGCCGTCGGCCAGCGCGCCGACGAACAGGATCGCGGAGTCGGCTCCGAACGCATCGCGAAGCGCGACCGCGGCGGGCCGCTCGGCCGGGTCACAATAGATATGCGCATGATAGGGGGCGTCGGGGTTCGTCATATAGGCATCGCTTTCCGGGTCAGGTCACCCGGACTTGATCCGGGGCTGCCTCTCTTGAAGGAAAAGGCGGGTTCCGGGTCAAGCCCGCGATGCTCCCCCAGCTTGGCGATCATTTTGAACGCTTCGGCTAGCGTGGCGCCGATGCACCGGAACGATCGTTTCGAACGGCTGTTGTAGAAATATTGAAACGCGAATGGAGGGCGGATCGCCCTCGCCGTCGGAGAGAGAGAATGAAAAAGCTTCTGAAAATTTTTGCCATTAGCGGCTCGATATTGATCCTGTCTGCTTGCAACACAGTTGAAGGCGCCGGAAAAGACATTGAATCTGCTGGCGACTGTGCCGATGGAGTTAAAGGCAACTGCTAGGGGCCCCGGCATTCGCTGGGGTGCACGATGGACAGATTCCCACCGCGAAGCTGACCTTACCGCGCCAACACCCGCTTCAACCACGCATCCACCGTCGCTGTCGGCGCATAGGACGGATCGCCAAGCCGTCGGTTGATTTCGGCGTGCCCTTGCAAGCCTTCGCCCGGAAAGCTGCCATGCTCGACACGGCTTCCTCCGGCCTCCAGCGCGGCGCCGAGTGACTCCGCCTGCCGCACTCCGTCGGGGCGCTGTACGTAGAGCAGCAGGAATTTCGGCGCATTGGGTGCAGCCGCCTGCAAGGTCGGCGACAGCGCCTTCTGCCGCGCCGGATCGCTCCCGAATGCCTGCGCGTAGGTCTTTTGCATGATCGGCGGCCCGTCCTTCATCTGCTCGGGCACGTCATAGGCCGCGCCGTCGATCGGGATCACCCCCGCAATGTCGGCGAAGCTCAGCCCCGCACCGCGCAGATATTTTTCGTCGGTCCCGACGAGGGCCACCAGATGCGCGCCCGCGCTGTGCCCCATGATCACGATTCTCCGCCGGTCGATGCCCAGCGCGCCCGCGCGGTGGATCAGCGCCTTCACCGCGCTCGCGACGTCGGCCGCCTGCTGCTCGACCGTCGCATCGGGAACAAGGCGATAGTTTATCGACGCAAAGGCATAGCCCTCACCGGGATAATGCACCGGCTTATACTGGCCGGTCGCATTGTCCTTGCTGCCCCGCTTCCAGCCGCCGCCATGGACGAAGACGACCAGCGGTGCAGGACCCTTCGCGCCCTTCGCGCGCCAGATATCAAGATTTTGGAGCGCGTTGCTGCCATAGGAAAGCGTCTCGCTGCCCGGCGCCTTCGGCCCCTCGTCGGCACCCATGCGCTCGGCAAGGCGCTCGCGCAGCCGGTCGCGCATTTTCTCGCGCGCGTCGGCAAAAGGTGCCGACACCGTCGCACTTGCCATCGCAAAAGCCGCCAGAGCGGCATATCCAATCCACCTTTGTTTCGTCATCGCACATCTCCGCTATCCCGGCGCCAGTGATTTCGCCCGCAATTGTCGCAAAATCATCCCGCTTTGGGTTGCCTCTCCGGCCAAATCCGCTAAGGCCGCGCCGGGCCCGCGCTGGTCGTTTTTGGCCCGGTTCAGCAGGACAGCATCATGGCAAATGTCACCGTCATCGGGTCGCAATGGGGCGACGAGGGCAAGGGCAAGATCGTCGACTGGCTCGCCAGCCGCGCCGACGCGGTCGTCCGCTTCCAGGGCGGTCACAACGCCGGCCATACGCTCGTCGTCGGCGAACAGGTATACAAGCTGTCGCTGCTTCCTTCGGGCATCGTCACCGGGACGCTGTCGATCATCGGCAACGGCGTCGTGCTCGATCCGTGGGCGTTGCGCGACGAGATGGCGAAGCTGCGCGGCCAGGGCGTCGAAATCAACGCCGAGAATTTCGCGATCGCCGACAATTGCGCGCTGATCCTGCCCTTCCACCGCGACCTCGACGCGCTGCGTGAGACCGCCGCGGGCGCGGGCAAGATCGGCACCACCGGCCGCGGCATCGGCCCCGCTTATGAGGACAAGGTAGGCCGCCGCGCGATCCGCGTCTGCGACCTCGCGCACCTCGACAAGCTCGAACCCCAGCTCGACCGCCTGACCGCACATCACGACGCGCTCCGCGCCGGTTTCGGCCAGCCGCCGATCGACCGCGACAAGCTGGTCGCCGACCTCTCCGAAATCGCCGATTTCGTGCTCGAATATGCCCAGCCGGTGTGGAAGCGCCTGAAAAAGGTCCGCAAGGCCGGCGCGCGCATCCTGTTCGAGGGCGCGCAGGGCGTGCTGCTCGACGTCGATCACGGCACCTATCCCTTCGTCACCAGTTCGAACACGGTCAGCGGCACCGCGGCGTCGGGCTCGGGCCTCGGCCCCTCGGCGGTCGGCTTCGTGCTCGGCATCGCCAAGGCGTATACAACGCGCGTCGGCAGCGGGCCCTTCCCGACCGAGCTCGAGGACGAGATCGGCCAGAAGCTTGGCGAACGCGGGCATGAATTCGGCACCGTCACGGGGCGCAAGCGCCGATGCGGCTGGTTCGACGCCGTGCTCGTGCGCCAGAGCTGCGCGGTCTCCGGCGTCACCGGCATCGCGCTCACCAAACTCGACGTGCTCGACGGCTTCGACACCATCCGCATCTGCACCGGCTATCGCCTCCGCGGCAAAATCCTCGATTATTTCCCCTCGCACTCGGCCGATCAGGCCGAGGTCGAGCCGATCTATGAGGAAATGGACGGCTGGCACGAATCGACCGCGGGCGCGCGCAGCTATGCCGACCTGCCCGCGCAGGCGATCAAATATATCCAGCGCGTGCAGGAATTGATCGAAACCCCGATCGCATTGGTGTCGACGAGCCCCGAGCGCGAGGATACGATCCTGATCCGCGACCCGTTCAGCGACTAAGCATATCCTCCCTATCGCTGAGCGACGGGGAGGACCAATTTTCGCCAATCGTCGCACCCAAGCGGCGACCGGGCGCATGCGCCGCCGCTGTCACCGAACTGCCACCCACCCTCACTAGTTGGCTGTGGATGACAAGCCGCGACACGACGCATCTTCTCGCTCGCCCCGACATGTACGACGCGCTGCCCCGCCCGGCGCGCGAACGGCTGGAGGTCATCGCCTTCGGTGCCATCCAGTGGCCATGGCTGCTGCGGTCCTTGTGGGGTGGCCGCAGGGCCGACAAGGCCGCATTGCTGCACCGGCTCGACCTGCCAGACGACGCGCTGCCGCACCTCGGCAGCTGGAAAGCCGACACGCGCTTTCTGACGCATATCGTCGATGCAATCGAGGATCGCCGCCCCGCGACGGTCGTCGAACTCGGCTGCGGCGCGAGCAGCCTCGTGATCGCCCGCGCGCTCCAGAAATTCGGCGGCGGCCGGCTGATCAGCTATGACCAGCATCAGGAATTCGTCCTGTCCACGGGCGACTGGCTCGCGGGTCAGGGCGTCGCGGGCGACATCCGCCACGCGCCGCTCGGTCCTCCGCCGGGCGACTGGCCGGGGCTGTGGTATCAGCTTTCGGACCTGCCGACCGACATCGGTCTTCTCGTGATCGACGGGCCGCCCTGGGCGCTTCACCCGCTCGTCCGCGGCGCGGCAGAATCGCTGTTTCCGCGCCTCGCCGACGGGGCGATGATCCTGCTCGACGACGCCGCGCGCCCCGGCGAACGCATCGTCGCGCAGCGCTGGCGCAAACGCTGGCCGGGGATCGATTTCGCCTATGACCGGTCGGGAACCAAGGGCACGTTGGTCGGGATCAAGCGCCCCGCCTGACGTTCAGGCGAAGCGGCGATAGCCGTCGATCAACCGCAGCCGCCGGACCAGCAGCAGCATCAGGGCAAGCTGAACCAGCCCGGTTGCGAGGATCAGCAGGCTGTCCTGTCCGCCAAGCGCGGGCAGCGCGCGCAGCAGGCTCGCCGCCGTCGACACGCCGATCGCGACGCTCGCGAATAGCAACGGCGCGCGCATGCCGAGCGCGGCATCGCCCGACCGGCTCCGCCGCCACGCGACGATCAGCGCCGCCGTCCCGACGACGAAGCCCGCGCCGTCGATCAGGCCGAGCAAGGTCGGATTGGCGAAGCTGTCGAAGCCGAGTTGGATCGAGCGCCACCGCATGAAGAGGAAGGTCGCAAGCGCGAGCCAGCCCGCGACGCCGAGCGCCTGCCGCAGCCGTTTCGGCAGTGCGGCGCTTGCATAGGAGCGCGCGATGTCACCGACGTCGCCAAAGCCCGCAAGCGCGCGCCGCTCGGCCTCGGCCGGGTCGAGGTCGGGATGGGCTTCGGTCATCTCATCGAGATATTCGGCAAAGTCCTCGCGCGCGCGTTCCGCAAGCTGGCGGTCGAAGCCGAGTTCGCGCTGTAACGCGCTGGCATAGTCGCCGGTCAGGCGGCCCACGGCTTGTCCGGTTCCAGAAAGGCGCCGACGGCCCGCGAAAACTCCGCCCAGCCCGCGCGCCGCTCACCCAGCGCATCTTTGCCCAATGGCGTCAGGACATAGACGCGCTTGCGGCGCCCCGTATCGGGCGTCACCCAGTCGCTCGCAAGCAGGCCCGCGAGTTCGAGACGGTGCAGCGCCGGATAGACGGTGCCCTCGGGCAAATCGAAGCTCCCGCCGCTCCTCCGCCTGATTTCCTCGATCACCGCATAGCCGTGCGCCGACCCCCGCTCGAGCGTGGCGAGAATCACGTTGTCGAGATGGCCCTTGAGCATTTCCGCATTCATGCTGCGAATTTATACCTTGCAACGCTAGGGGTCAAGATGTAGCATAGCGTCGCTAGGTATGGAGATGCGATGTGCGTGAAGATCGAAAAGTTATACCGAACGGCCCCGCCCTCTTTCTGCTGATCGCCGCCGCGCTCGCCGCGATGACCGGCGGCATGATCCTCGCCGATCAGGCCGGGGTCGAGGGCGTTCGCCTCGCGATCCGTGCCACCGCGCGCACCTCGCTAGCGCTCTTCCTCTGCGCCTTCGCTGCCTCGGCGCTGTTCAAGCTGTGGCCCGGCGACGCATCGCGCTGGCTGCTCCGCAACCGGCGCTGGTTCGGGCTCGGCTTCGCCTTCTCGCACCTGCTCCACGCCGGCGCGATCTTCCTGCTCTACCGCTTTCACCCCGATATCTTCGGCCAGCTCGTCCAGCCGTCGACCTTCGTCAGCGGCGGGCTCGCCTATCTGTTCATCGCGCTGCTCGCCGCGACCTCGTTCGACCGCGCGGTCGCGGCGCTGGGCCCGAAGAACTGGAAACGGCTACACAGGCTCGGCATCTGGTTCCTGTGGATCAGCTTCCTCGTCACTAACGGCAAACGCATTCCCGCGAGCGCGCTCTACAGCTTTCCGGTCGCGCTGCTCTTCGCCGCGCTGGCGCTTCGCATCTGGGCGGGCTTCCGTGGCCGCCCGGCGCCGGTCGCGGCCTAGCCCGCGCCACCAGCAACCCCTTGCCGCCCGCGCCTAAGCGCCTAGGATGGCGGGATACCCCGATCCGTCGTCCCTGGGAGCCGTCATGCCGCGCCACATCCTCGTTTTCTACGGCAGCTATCGCCGCGACCGGCACGGCATCAAGCTCGCCGAATGGCTGGTCGATGCGATCGAGGCACGCGGCGACCGCGCCGAACTGATCGACGCCAAGGCGGTCAACCTGCCGATGCTCGATCGCATGTACAAGGAATATCCGAAGGGCGAGGCGCCGGCCGCGATGGAGGAACTCGCGGGCAAAATCCGCGCCGCCGACGGCTTCCTGTTCGTCACCGGCGAATATAATTGGGGACCGCAGCCGGGGCTCAAAAATCTCACCGACCATTATCTGGAAGAATGGTTCTGGCGCCCCGCGGCGATCGCTTGTTATTCGGCCGGCTCGTTCGCCGGGGTGCGTTCGATGATGGGCTGGCGCGACATTTTGGGTGAGATGGGGATGGCGGTGATTTCGTCGATCCTGCCCGTCGCGCGCATCGGCAAGACTTTCGATGCCGAAGGCCGGCCGGCCGGCGACGACGGCAAGCAGCTCGAACGGCTCTTCCCGCGCTTCGCCGACGACTTCAATTGGTGGATCGACGCCGCCAAGGCGCAGCGCGCGAAGGTCGACCCGCCTTATTAACCCGACTTGAGCTCGGCTTTGAGCCGCAGACTGGCGCGCCAGAAGAAGAAGGCGGGGATAAGGCCAAGCCACGCCGCACCATAGAGCACCCAGCGCACGCTTTCCTGTCCCGCAACGGGTTGCAGAGCGTCGGACAACACACCGAACAGGAACGGCCCGAAGCCCAGCCCGATCAGATTTTGCCCGAACAACATGATCGAGGCCGCAACGGCGCGCGCTTGCGGGCGGACCAGCCCCTGCACGCATCCATAAGCAGGCCCATAATAGGCTGAGTTGAGGATTGTCGGAATGATCAGAAGCGCGACGGCAACGCGCCAGTCCTCCATGAAATAGCCGAGGAACAGGATCGGCGCGGCGAGCGCCATGCCATAGGCAGGAAAGGTCAGCAGATGCTTCTTGTCGCGCGGGCCAAATTTGTCCGCCATCTTTCCGCCGAGCCACGTGCCGAACACCCCCGCAAGCCCGAGCACCACCGCCATCGACAACCCTGCTTCGGTGGTCGAGAGCCCGTGACTGCGGATGAAAAAGCTGATCGTCCACAGCGCCTTGCCGTAACCAAGGAAGGCGACGACCGACGACGCGATCAATATGTAGATGAAGGCGCGCGAGGCGAAGATTTCGCGCATCGCCTCGCCGGTCGAGAGCCGGGTCACCGCCGCGGCGGTCGCGGCAGCTTCTGCGGTGCGGCTGTGCCGCGGCTCGCGCATCACGAACAGCACGACGAGTGCAAGCAGCAGCCCGGGCGCACCGACGAGCATCAGCGCAATGCGCCATCCATAGAGATCGTTGACGATACCGCCGATGATCAGCCCGAGCAGCGATCCGATCGGCACGCCGAGTCCATAAAAGGCGATCGCCGAAGAACGTTTTTCGGCAGGCACACTGTCCGAAATCAGCGAATGTGCCGCAGGGGTGCACCCTGCCTCACCCACGCCGACGCCGATGCGCGCGAACAGCAATTGCACAAAATTCTGCGCAAGCCCGCATACCGCGGTCATCGCCGACCAGACCGCGAGCGCGAGTGCGATCAGGCGTACACGGTTCGTGCCGTCCTTGTCGGCATAGCGCGCGATCGGAATCCCCAGCAGCGCATAGAAGACCGCAAACGCCGGCCCCGCGAGCAACCCGAGCTGGGTATCCGAGAGGCCGAGGTCGGCCTTGATCGGCTCGGCCAGAATGTTGACAATCTGTCGGTCAAGGAAGTTGAAGATATAGACGATCAGCAGAATCCACAGCATCGTCCGTGTTTGTTTGGACATGCCGGCGCCCGGCGTGGCGGTGCCCTGCGACAAGGCTGCTGTGTCGGTCATTTTTATCTCCCACGACCATCGGAGCAGACGCGGCCCCTCGGTGTCAACGCCATTGGGACGAACCGGAAATCGTCGCTTGCAATTGCCGCTACGGCTGCCAGCCTGCGGCTCATGCAAAAAAATTCGCTGCTCGGCGCCGCTGCCCTTCTCGCCATTGCTCCCGCCGCAGCGATGCCGCCGCCACTTCCTGAGGTCGAAGGCAAGGACGCGGCGACCCTGCGCGCCGAGATGGAAAGCGGCATGCTCTACGAAGGGCTGATCGCGCTCGTCTATCAAGATCGGATCGGACGGATCGACGACTATGGACCCAAGCTTGACGCCGTCATCGCGTCCAGATCCCAAATAGAGCTCAGCGCCGAGGGGAAGCGACTGTACGACGAGCGCATGGCGGGCAAGGCGCGCGGGCCGCTCCACGGCATCCCGATCCTGATCAAGGACAATATCGAGGTGGCGGGTTCGCTACCGACGACTGCGGGCTCGCTCGCGCTCAAGGACAATGTCACGAACCGCGACGCACCGCTGGTCGCGCGGCTGCGCGAGGCGGGCGCGATCATCGTCGGCAAAACGAATCTCAGCGAATGGGCGAATATCCGCTCGCAGGATTCGACCAGCGGCTGGAGCGCCGTGGGCGGGCTGACGAAGAACCCGCACGCGCTCGATCGCAACACATGCGGCTCTTCGTCCGGCAGCGCCGCCGCGGTCGCCGCCAGCCTCGCCCCGCTCGCGATCGGCACCGAAACCGACGGATCGATCACCTGCCCTGCAGGGGTCAACGGCATCGTCGGCTTCAAACCCAGCGTCGGCCTCGTCAGCCGCACGCATATCGTACCGATCAGCCACAGCCAGGACACCGCCGGCCCGATGACGCTGACGGTGCGCGACGCCGCTGCGGTAATGAGCGTGATCGCAGGCAGCGATCCCGCCGACCCCGCAACCGCTGAGGCCGATGCGCGCAAGGCCGACTATGTCGCCGCGCTGTCACCCGACGCGCTGAAGGGCAAGCGCATCGGGGTGCTGCGCGACCGGGTCGGCGACAACGCAGACATCGCTGCGCTGCTGGGTACGGCACTGAAACAAATGGAGGGCCTCGGCGCGACGGTCGTCGAGATCACCGATAGTCGAAAAGGCATGGACGGGCTCGGCGAGGCCGAATTCGAAATATTGCTGACGGAGCTCAAGGCCGATCTCAAAACCTATCTCGCCTCGCTGCCGGACGCGAGGGGGCCCAAGACGCTCGCCGACGTGATCGCGTTCAACAAGGCGACCCCCGAGGAACTGAAGTGGTTCGACCAGGGGATATTCGAACTCGCCGAAAGCAAAGGCGGCCTCGACAGTCCCGACTATCTTGCGGCGCGCGAAAAGGCGATGCGGCTCGCGGGCCCCGAAGGCATCGACCGACTGCTGAAGGCGCACGGCGTCGATCTGCTCGTCGGGGTCACCAACGGCCCGGCGTGGGTCAGCAATCTGGCAAAGGGCGACAGCTATAACGGCCCCAGCGTCAGCCAGCTTCCTGCGGTCGCGGGCTATCCGCACCTGACGGTGCCGATGGGCGCGATCGACGGGCTGCCGATCGGCGTTTCCTTCATCGGCGCCAAATGGCGCGACGCCGATGTGCTCGCGGCCGGCTATGCCTATGAGCAGGCGAGCCGCAAGCGCGTGGCGCCGACCTATCGGGCCAGCGTCACGCCCTGACCCCTACGCCGGCTTTTTGAACCGCATCATGAAACGGTCGGTCTTGCCGCGGATCGCGGGGTCGAAAACATTCTTGCTGTGGTCGTCCTCCTTGATGCGCAGCGCCTCGCTGTCGCCGTCGAAGACGAAGCCGGCACGCTCCATATCGGCGCGCACCGTCGCCGGGTCGATCCGGTGCAGCTTTTCGACGACGTCGCGCGTATCGCCCGCCGGGCCCGCATGGTCGACGACGATCACCGTCCCGCCGGGCTTCAGCGCACTGAACCAATTGGCGACCATCGCATCGACGTTGACGCGCGGAAATTCGAACTTTTCGCTTTCCCAATAAAGGTCGTGATAGACGAGGTGGGTGAAGATCATGTCGACGCTTTTCGGCGCGAGGGTGATCGTGTTCACCGGGCGCACCATCGGCGCCATGTTCGGATACGCCTTGGTGATCGTCGCCCAGGTTTCCGCTTTGTGGAAACGCGGCGAATTCATCGGGATCACCGTGCCCTTGGGTCCGACGAGATCGGCGAGCATCTCGCTATAATAACCATTGCCCGCGAGCAGGTCGGCGACGGTCGAACCGCGCTTGACCTGCGCAAAGCCGAGCACGTCGGCGGGATGGCGCCCTTCGTCGAGCTTGCGGTTGTCGGCAAGGCGGCTCGTGTCGGCGACCGCGGCGGCCACCGCCTTGTCGGGCGCCGCCGCGACGGCGGGTGCAGCGAACAGGATCGCGGTCGCGAACAACGGCGTCAGCAGTCGATAATTGTGCATGGCAATTCTCCCCAGTTTATATCCCGAACTGGCTTCCCGGCGACAGCCTGACCAGCGCGCTTCGACGAGCCGCCGCCGCGCATCTATCAGCGGCGGCCGCGCCGTTGCTGCCGGTCCTGTTCCTCCAGCTCGAGCAGGTCGAGCGGTACAAGGATGGTTCGGATCGCGAGCCGCACCTCGATCAGGAACAGGATCAGCGAAATCAGCAGCAGCACCATCGCCAGCGCAAAGGCCCAGGACGCCGCAACGCCGAGGTTCAGCCCCGTGAACGCCTGCGTGAACAGCAAGGCGACGAGCAGGCAGACGACGATGCCGCACGCCACTGCCGCCAAGATCGAATTGTTGATGATCGCCATGCGCCGGTCGGCGGTGCGCAGCTCGGCGACGATGCGCTCATGCTCGAGGCCCTCGGTCTCGGCCCAGCGCTCCATCAGATTGCGCGACCGGTCGACGACGCGCGCGAGCCGGCCGGCGATGACATTGAGCAGGCTGCCGGTCGCCACCAGCAGGAACACCGGCGTGACCGACAACTGAATCGTCTGCGCGATCGCGCTCGCGTCGGGGGTCATTATCCCCCGCCCGCTGCCACCGACGGGGTGTTGACGCCGTGCATCTGCAGGAACTTGCGGATATTGCGCGCCGCCTGGCGGATGCGCTGCTCATTCTCGACCATCGCGATCCGGACATAGCCTTCGCCGTCCTCGCCGTAACCGACCCCCGGCGCGACCGCGACCTTGGCGTGGGTCAGCAGCTGCTTCGAAAATTCGAGGCTGCCCATCTCCTTGAGCGCGGGCGGCAGCGGCGCCCAGGCGAACATCGACGCGGGCGGGCTCGGAATGTCCCAGCCGGCGCGCGCAAAGCTTTCGACCATCACGTCGCGGCGCTTCTGATAGAGTTCGCGATTCTTCTGGACGATATCCTGCGGCCCGTTGAGCGCCGCGCAGGCCGCAGCCTGGATCGGCGTAAAGGCACCATAGTCGAGGTAGGATTTGACGCGCGTCATCGCCGCGATCAGCCTTTTGTTGCCGACCGCAAAGCCCATGCGCCAGCCCGCCATCGAATAGGTCTTCGACATCGACGTGAATTCGATCGCGACGTCCTTCGCGCCCGGCACCTGCAGGATCGAAGGCGTCGGATTGCCGTCGTAGTAAAGCTCCGAATAGGCAAGGTCGCTGAGCACCCAGACCTTGTTCTCTTTCGCCCAGGCGACGAGCCGTTCATAGAAGGCAAGGTCGACCGCCTCGGCGGTCGGGTTCGACGGGTAATTGACCACCAGGATCGACGGGCGCGGCACGGTGAAGGCCATGGCGCGGTCGAGCGCGCGCCAATAATCCTCGTTCGGCGTCGTCGGCACGCTGCGGATCGTCGCGCCGGCGATGATGAAGCCGAAGGTGTGGATGGGGTAGCTGGGGTTTGGCGCCAGCACGACGTCGCCGGGGCCGGTGATCGCGGTTGCGAGGCTTGCGAGCCCTTCCTTCGACCCCATCGTCACCACGACCTCGCTCTCGGGATCGAGCTCCACGTTGAAGCGGCGCGCATAGTAGTTGGCTTGCGCCTTGCGGAGACCCGGAATGCCCTTCGACTGCGAATAGCCGTGAGCGTCGGGCTTCATCGCCACTTCGCAAAGCTTCTCGATCACATGCGCGGGCGGCGGCAGGTCGGGGTTGCCCATTCCCAGGTCGATGATGTCCTCTCCCGCGGCGCGGGCGGCCGCACGCATCGCATTCACTTCAGC
>CAUUIU010000046.1:0-13550 GCA_963545025.1 uncultured Sphingopyxis sp.
GCAGCGCACCCTGTCATGCTGGCAGCAAAGCCGTCACGCCGGCGTGAACAAGAAGCGCCGCCAGTGCGGAATCTGCGCCGCCTGTCTCCTCCGGCGCATGAGCATCCATGCTGCAGGTCTCACCGAACCCGGCGACACCTACGTGTGGGAGGATCTCTCGTCGGCGACCTTCGAGGACGGCGCATCGCCCGACTTCGACCGCGCGAAAATAACCGGCAAAATGCGCGAATATGCCATTGCAGGCACGCTCCATCTCGACCATCTGGCGGGCTTTCGAAAAGCCACCACCACCCAGACGGAGCTCGGTTTGCATATCTTCCGCCTCGCGCGCGCATGTCAGTTGTCCCATGAAGAAGCCCGGTCCAAGGTCGACGGCCTCCTAGCCCGTCACGAAGCCGAATGGCGTGACTATCTCGATGCACTGGGTCCCAAATCCTTCTTGTGGGAGTGGACGGCGTGACCTCGCCGCTCGGCGAGCTCGATTTTGCAGAGGTCGGAGAAAGATTGCGGCGGGCCCGGGACGCAGCCGGAATCACGCAGGCCGACGCTGCGGAGGCGATCGGTGTCGTTCGTCCGACGCTGTCTGCGATCGAAAAGGGACAGCGCCGCGTTCGTCTGTCCGAATTGCAGAAGCTTGCGCTGCTTTACGGGACGAGCGTCAACGCGCTGGTGCGGACCGAAGCCGTCCATGTCGACCTCGCCCCGCGCTTTCGCAAACTCCATGATTCCGAAGACGCCGACACCGCCGAGGCGGTGCAGCTCCTGTCAGACCTCGCCAGAGCCGAGGTCGAGCTCGAGAATCTGCTCGGGATCGAGCGCGTGCGCAATTACCCGCCCGAGCGGCCGATCGCGCGTGGCGACGTTCGTGAACAGGCCGAGAATGATGCAAACGAGCTCCGCCAGCGGCTGGGGCTCGGTCTCGCCCCCATCGCCGACATCGTCACGCTCCTCGAGTTCGACATGGGTGTGCGCGTTTATGTTCGCCGTCTTAAAGGCAAGATATCGGGGCTTTTCGCTTATGACGAGACGCTCGGCGCCTGCATCCTGCTCAACGCCAATCATCCCAAGGATCGCCGTACCCAGACCGCGGCGCATGAATGCGGTCATCTCGTCTCGACCCGCCGACAGCCCGAGGTGCTGCATCTCGGTGAGGTCGAGAATTCACGCGAGGAACGCTATGCCAACGCATTCGGCCCGGCCCTCCTTGCGCCCGCGCGTGCGGTTCTCCAAAAATTTCAGGAGGTTGTTGCCGGCTCGCCGGTGCTGTCGCGCCGGCATGTCATCGTGCTGGCGCACTATTTCAACATCTCCCGCGAAGCGCTCGTCCGCCGGCTTGAAGATCTGAAGCTCGTCAAGCCGGGGCGCTGGGACTGGTTCGTCGATCAGGGCGGCATCAGCGACGAGCAGGAGCGACAGGTGCTCGGCGATCTGGTTTCGCCCGATGCGGCAAAGGCCGAGGCATCGCGGCCGACGACCCTCAGGCTCGCGCTTCTCGCGGCCGAGGCTTATCGCCAGGAACTGATGAGCGAGGGCCAGCTTTCGAAATTGCTCCGCCTCGACCGCTCCGAGCTGCGCGCGATGTTCGCCGATCTCGAACTCGAAGGGAGCGATGCTGATGGCATCCCCATCCTTCCGGATTGAGCAACATCGGTCCATCATTCTGGACACCAGCGCCGCTATCAATCTCAACGCCACCGGGCAGGCGGCGCGTATCATTGAGGCACTGCCGTCGCCGATCGCGGTAACCGACATCCTCATGCGCGAGCTCGATGCAGGGCGGCGGATGGGACGCCATGACTTCGACGCGATCGAGGAGCTGCTGCGCATCGGCCTGATCGACGTCGTCGCCCTGAGCGACGAGGCCGAAGTCCATTTCGAGACGCTGGTCGTCGGAGCGACCGCAGAAACGCTTGATGATGGCGAGGCGGCCACGATCGCCCAGTCGATCGCGCAAAGCGCGATACCGGTCATCGACGAGCGCAAGGCGACCGCGCTCTGCGCGCGGCGCTTTCCGGCCCTGCAGCTGGCAAGCACGCTCGATCTCATTCTCCAGCCTTCGGTCACCGAGACAATCGGCAACGAGAGCTTGCGTCAGGCCATTATTGGCGCGCTTCGCATCGGGAAGATGCGCGTGCCCCCGCGTTTCGAACAATGGGTCGTCGATTTGATCGGGCCGGAAGAGGCTATGCGGTGCCCAAGCCTGCCGCGCAGGCTGCGCGAGATGGTGGTCCGGGCTTAGTGGGATGCGAGACGGGAAGGGGAGCGGGCCAGGGTCAATCCTTTAAACGCGGCAGACGCGTTCTCACCCACGAACGTTGATCGCCCAGTCCCGCATAATCCTGAAGCTTCGAAATCGCACCGCGATGCAGAACAGCAACTTTCGGTCGCTGCTAGTCATCTGCAGGTATTTTGCCGCGAACGGCCGGTTTCTGTGACCCGCGCCCGAAAGCGGCCTGGCCGAAATCGGCCAAAATCTCCAAAACCCGAGGACGTCCAGTTCGCATCATCTCGGTGGTGCGCGTCCGCGCTCTTTGAGCGTCAGGTCCGCTTTTCGCGTCGCAGCTCAGTTCCCCCCGAGCATTGCCAATCTTGTTTCAAGATCGACAATTCTTCTGTCGCGCTCGGCTAGCAGGGCATCGACTTCGTCGGCGTCGAGCTTGCGAGGGATATGCTGCGGACAATTGGGATCCCATGCCGCGATCTTGAACAGCAGGACACGTTCCGGAACGGCGGCGTAATCGGCAGGCATGACCGCTTCGGTCAGTGCGGCGTCGCCTTCCACCATCCACGCGTCGCCCCAAATCTTGATCCGGCGGCGGTTGGCATAGTCCATCAGGAATATGAAGGCCTTACTGTTCTCGGCAAGGTTGCCCTGAGAGATGAACTGGCGATTGCCCCGGAAATCAGCCATTGCAAGGATCCGGTCGTCGAGAGGCTTCAAGAATCCGCGCGGACCGCCGCGGTGCTGAATGTATGGGTGGCCGTCCGCGTTCACGGTTGCGATGTAGAAGCTGTTGCGCTGCGCGATGAACTCGGCAAGCTGCGGCGTTATCCGGTCGTTCCAGCCGCCACGCGCCTCCATTTTTGCATAGGCTTCGCGCGAACCGTTCTTGGCCTGAAATTCCTTCACTTTCGCCGTGAAGGCGATGTCGCTGGTCGGGCGTGCGGTATCCATAAGGTTTCGCTCCTGTAAGTGGCCCGGCGCCCGTCGCAGGATATGCATGGGCGGGCACCGGGCAATTTGTCAGAAAGTCACGAGGCCATAGCCCTGGTCGAGATAGGTCGACACATCGAGTATTCCCGGTGTGCCGGGGATGGCTTTTTCATAATCCAGTTTGAGCCCGGTCAATCCTCGGTGGCACCGAACACGTCGGCGCAGCCGCCGCAAACGCCGGCGATCAGGTCGCTCACCGAACCATAAAGTGCGTGCGCCGGATGGTCGGGCTTGACCAGTTCGGCGGGCCAGCGCGTCCCCGCGCCCTGGAAAATGATCGCAACCTCTTGCTGCTTTTCCTTGAGCTCATATGCGAGGAAGAGCGCATTGAAGAGGCGGCCGAGCGCCTCGTCGGTGCCCGTTTTAGGGTCGACATAGATGATGATAGCGGTCTTGGTCATGTAAAACTCCTGTCGAGATATATTTATTACCGAACGATCGGTAAAACCGCTGCTAGAGACTCGACAGGAGCTCGTCAAGATATTAAACCGATCATTCGGTAAATATGAAAGATGTGAGCGATGGCACGTAGAGCACTGGTCGAAGATAATGAATTGTTGGCGCGGCTGGGCACGACCTTTCGAGACGTCGGATATGAAGGAGCGTCGCTTGCGCTCCTGTCGGAATCGACCGGCTTGAAGAAGGCGAGCCTCTATCATCGCTTTCCGGGAGGCAAGGAAGAGATGGGCGCCGAGGTGCTTGCCGAAGCCGGGCGCTGGCTTAGCGAACATGTCATCGTCCCCCTGGCCGGACCTGGGTCTCCGCGCGAGCGCCTTCAGTCCATGACGCGAGAACTCGACCAATTTTATGATGGCGGCCGAAAATCCTGTCTCCTCAACATGCTCTCGGCACCCATCGGCACGAGCGGGACGTTCGGCAGCGCGATCCGCGTGCTGTTCGAGGCATTTATCGACGCATTGGCCAAAGTGGCCATAGAAGCAGGCGCTGAGAAGCATGAGGCCCGAGCGAGGGCCGAACGGGTGGTGGCGTTGATCCAGGGAAGTCTCGTTCTTGCCCGCGGCCTCGGGACGGCGGCGCCGTTTCGCCGGCTGATCACGGACCTTGCCGATGACTTGCTGGGCACCGCCGAGCCCGCGACCTGAAGCCTAAGATCCGGATCGCGGCATGGACCTTCAACCGCCCTTGGGCGGCAGGTGCCCCGTTTTCACATAGAGCAGACATCCGGCGCGGCTGAACGGATTATGCTCCGATCCGTGCGGGCTGCGGATCCAGCTGCCCGCCGGATAGATTCCATTCTCGTCCTCGAAAACACCCTCAAGGACCAGGATTTCCTCGCCGCCCCAGTGACGATGCGTGCGAAATGCCGTTCCCGGACGCCAGCGTACCAACGCCGCTTGCTCGCCTCCGAACTGGTGCAAGGGTACGACCTCGAGCCCATCGAGAAGCCCGGGTCTGAACAACAGGTCGGTGGGGCGCAGCACCTTGTGTTCGTCATCGCCTGGCGCGAACTGGCGTAGCTTCACAAAAATAGTGCACCCCTGTTCGCTGAACGGCGCATGGTGCGACCCGGGCGGATTGCGGACATAGGTGCCGGCGGGATAATCGCCATGTTCGTCCGAAAAGACGCCGTCGAGAACGAGAAATTCTTCGCCGCCATCATGCTCGTGGGCGGAGAACCGACTGCCCGCAGCATAGCGTACCACGCTCGTCGCGTGCGCCGCTTCGTCGCCGACGCGGTCGAGCATACGCCGTTCGACTCCGGGCATGGGGGATTGAACCCAGCCTGGCTCGTCGGCGGCAAGGACGATGCGCTCATCGAAATCGGCGTTGATGCGAAGGAGGTCCATCGGGATCAGCTCCGCCCGGCCATCACGCCGCCATCGACATCATGGACGGCCCCGGTCGTCCAGCCTGCGCGGTCGGAGAGCAGGAACTCAATATGGTGCGCGACGTCGGTCGCACGGCCGACACGGCCGATAGGGTGGAACGCATCGAATCCTGTAGCCAGTGTCTCCTCGATCTGGTGGGGAGCGATAAAAGCGCCGTAGATCGGCGTCACCACCACGGCTGGAGCCACGGCATTGACGCGGATACGATGTTCGGCAAGCTCGACGGCGAGCTGCCTTGTCAGCGCGTGGAGGCCAGCCTTCGCCATCGAATAGGCCGAGGACGGCGTAGCCCTCACGGCCTGATGCGCCCACATCGAACCGATATTCACGATCGCGCCGCCGCCATGACGCGCCATGTTGCGCGCAACCGCCTGGGTCAGGAAAAAGGTCGCGCGGTTCAGGCGGTGATAACGGTCGTAGTCGTCATGGTCGTGATCGAGAAACGGCTTGGGGAAAAATGTTCCGGCGGCGTTGACGAGCTGATCAATATGACGGGGTTCCTTCTCCAGCTGAAGTTGGAAATCGGAAACCGACGCTTCGTCGAGAAGGTCGACGCGGTGGGTCTCGATGCGCTCGGCGCCGGCTGCGGACAAGGCGCAGGCGACGTCGACGAGTTTGTCGTCGTCGCGTCCGACAATGGCGAGCGTGCGATGTTGGGCGGCGAGCAGCTTTGCAGTTGCGAGACCGATCCCTGAAGAGCCGCCGATGATGAGAGAAAGCTTGCGGGGCATTGAACGATCCTTTTGGTCAATGGGAGAGGCGCCGCAAACGGCGCGGGCACCGCGCAGTCAGCGCCGTGCCCGCATGCGGTATTTTTCGACCGTAATTTCCTCGTCGATCGCCGCGCGGATGCGCGCCGCCGCCTCGCCGCGCACCTTGGTCTTGGTGGCGCGATAGGCCGCGACATCGACACGGCTGAGCGCGTCCGCGGCGGCGCGAACGGCACCTTCGAGTTCGCCCGCAGCGACGACATGGTCGATATAGCCGGCACGGCTTGCTTCGCTCGGCGCGAGCATCTCACCGGTAATGACACGTTGGAAATAGGGCGGCGACAGCGTGGCGCGCGCCAATTCGACGGCAAAGCCGGGCAGGGTCAGGCCGATCGCGACTTCGTTGAGTCCGATCTGGTAGGGGCCGTCGGCCGCGACCACCAGATCCGAGGCCAACAACAGGAATGCGCCCATAGGATAGGCGTGACCTGTGCAGGCCGTCACGAGCGGGATCGGGGAGGTGAACAGCGACAGCGCCAATTCGGCACCCAGATGCACCATTTCGTGGATCTCGTCAGGATCGCTGCGAGCGAAAACCTGCAGGTCGAAGCCCGCCGAGAAAATGCCGTCGCGGCCCCTGATGATCATGGCCGCAGCGTCGGCCTCGGCGAGCGCGACCGCGGCGGCAAGCGACCGCAGCACCGCAGGCCCCATCGCGTTGCGCGTGCCATCGTCAAGCGTGATTACCGCGATGGAATCTCCAAGCTCATACTGTACCGCCTGCTGCATTGTTGCCGTCCTTTTGTTGCTGGTCGACTAGAGTTCGAGCTGGGAAAGGCTTGGGTTACCGATCGGACGAGCACCCGACGGCCAGTGGAAAAGCCGGTCGGATTCGCGGATCGGCAAATCATTGATGCTGGCGATGCGGCGCCGCATCAGCCCGTCGGCGCCGAATTCCCAATTCTCATTGCCATAGGAACGGAACCAGGCGCCCGACGCGTCGTGCCATTCATAGGCGAAGCGGACCGCAATGCGGCCCGCTTCGAACGCCCAAATCTCCTTGATCAAGCGATAGTCCAGCTCGCGCGCCCATTTGCGGCGCAGAAAGGCGATGATCGCCTCGCGTCCGCGGAGGAACTCCGAGCGGTTGCGCCAGATGCTGTCCGGCGAATAGGCCAGTGCGATCTGTTCGGGGTTCTGACCGTTCCACGCGTCCTCGGCCGCCCGAACTTTCGCGATTGCGCTCTCGCGCGTGAATTGGAAGGCAGTCGTCTCGGTCATGACCATTTTCCTGGCTGGGCGGGCGGCGGACCCTATCGGGAAACCGCCCGCCCGAGGGTGGCTCAGTGGACGGCGGCAGCCCGGATTGCGGCGACCGTCGTATCGGTGTCCGCGACATGGCTGGCGATCATGCGGAAATTGGCGAGCGCGGCGGCGTAGCCGTCGAGACCCGGAAGCTGCGCCGCTGCAGTGGCGTCGGACACCACCATGACCTCGAAGCCCTGCTCGACAAGCTCACGCATGTGCGATTCGGTGCACAGATTGGCTGACATGCCAGCGAGAATGACCTTGCTAACGCCGCGCTTGCGAAGCTGGAGGACAAGATCGTTGGTCTCAGGCCCGAAAACCTTGTGCGGACTGGTGACCACCGTATGCCCGTCTTCGATGTAGGGCTTGTACTGAGCCAGCCAATCGGCGCCCGATCCCTCGAAAGCCGCGGTGGTTAGCGGCCCCTTGCGGTCGAACATGCCGATCTTATGCATCAAGGCCTCAAGCGCGCCCTCGAAGCGCCAGCCATGGTCGTGCGGATAATAATAATGCGGGGAGACGAACACCGGCACGCCGCTGGCTTTGGCCGCGGCGAACAAGCGGTCGATATGACCGATCGTTCCGTTCGCTTCGACATTTTTGCCGACGACGCCCCAAGCCACACCCGCGGGACTTAGAAAATCGTTCTGGGGGTCGGTGACGACCAGCGCCGTCGCGCCGGCGACAATGGTGAATCCCGGATCGGGCAGGCCGTCGGCGTGGGCAGGTGCAGTCGCAGGAAGCGCGGCGGTCAGCGCCGCGGCCCCAATCAGAAATGCGCGTCCGAGTCGTCGCGGAATGCGAGAGATCATTTGGAAAAATCCTTTCAAAGCTTGGCATTGCACCAGCGAACGGGTACAAGGTTTACCGATCGGTACATGCTACCTGTACCGATCGGTAAACCCTGTCAAGCGATGGCTTGGGGATGGCTTGGTTGCGAAGAGGCAACGCCTTGTTTGGGCGACCAAAAAAGTACGGCGCCCGGTGCGGCCTGTGAACGGAGCGAATGGAATGCGACCGACGAAACGCGACGAACTGGTCGAAAAAGCGACAGATGCCTTCTACCGCCACGGCTTCCAGGCGACCGGAATGGACCGCCTCGTCGCCGAAACCGGCGTCTCGAAGACGTCGATCTACAAGCATTTCCGGACCAAGGAGGATCTGATTGTCGCGACGCTACAGTTGCGCGACGCCCATATTCGCGGCTGGCTATTCCGGCGGATCGAGGAGCTGGCTTCCGATCCACGCGATCAACTGGTCGCGATCTTCGACGCGTTGGACGAATGGTTCCACGAACCCGGTTTCCAGGGCTGCATGTTCGCCAAAGCGAGTTCGGAATATCAGGACGCCAAACACCCGATCAATCGCGAGGCAAGCGATCATGTCGTGCGCCTTTCCGATCATTTTTCGGCGATTGCGGCGCGCGCAGGCTTGCGCGACCCCGACGCGATCGGACGGCAACTCGCCTTGCTCAAGGAGGGGGCGGTCGCATTGGCGACAATGGTCCACGACCGGCGCCCCGCCCGCGAAGCAAAGGCAATCGCAATCCAGCTTCTCGCCGCAGCCGCGACGGAGAGTTCCGGCTAGCGGGCGGCGAGATCGCCCAGAAATTCGCGAATGCGCTTCGCATTGACGCCGAAGTCGCTGATCCCGACCCGGCTCACCGATCGCATGTCCACAATGCTTTGCGTGCCGTCGGCGCTTGGCCGGACGCGCACGACCACATCGTCCTTGAATCGGATATATGAAGTGCTGGCGGTCGCTTCGAGCGCGCCGGCAGTGACATCATAGCGCGCGATGTCCCAGCCGCGTGCGGCCGCGAGCTTGCGGGCATCAGACAAGACATCACCGGCGGGACGCGGGATCGTGACCGGCTGGATGTCGGGATAGCCGGCGGCGTGGATGCGACGCCATGCGGCGAGGCTGCCTGTCCCGGCGAGATTGTCGGGACGCAGCGGCAAGCTCCGGAACTGCGGCGGCTCCGCGAGATCGGTCGTCACATCGTGGATCGGCGGCATATCGCGTGCGACGAGGGGCCGCGAGGCGATAAACAGAACGAAGGGCAGTGCAACCAGCAGGGCCGCAGAGGCGGCGCGGCGACTTGCTGACGGCTGTCGCCATGCCAACAGCAACGCGGCAAGCGCCGCAACGGCGGCCGCGAGCGCGAGCGCGGCGCCGGCGAGCAGCGAGAGAAAGCCGGGCATTTTCGCAATCAGATCGTAGCGCGCCAGCGTCAGACCGGTCGCGGCGATGAGCAGCGATGCGGCGGCAAGCGCCAGCGAAAACCGGCCGATCCGATTCGCCCATTTCGATCTCGCCACGGTCCATTCCTCCCCGAATTGCGGCCTCGCGCCGTCAAACGCCGATTTCCATGCCAGCCCTGGCGCCTCGACGCCAATTAAATGACGGGTGATTGTAACCGGCGCCGTCCCGGGGGCGAATAGGATATCAGCAACTGCCGGGAGCAGCCTGCGTGCGAACGGCCAAACTGACTGCCGCCCGTACGTTCCAAATGGGTCATTCGAAGCCCTCGCATCCGGCAGCCGTCACCCCCAGGGGAGCCCTGGGTCGCCGCGGATGCTGGCAGACATTTGCAGCGTAGCCGGTCCCATCCCCCCTGCCGGTCGCCGCGCCCCGCGACGTCTCCCGTCCACCGTCCGGGATATGACTGCCAGCATCCAAGCCGCGCGACCCGCGCTTGGGGTGCGGGCAAGAATCTTTGGCCTCCCGTGTAAGATATCGCTGTGCGCCGCGACCAAGGCATGTGACGAGGAAATGAAGGCAAGGGGCGGCAATCGGAATGACAATAAGGATAGTCCTCGCAGGTGGTGGTCATGCCCATCTTGCGGTGCTCGCCGACTGGATCGGTGCGCCGCCCGAGGGCACCGAGCGCTGGCTCGTGACGTCGCATCGCCAGACGGCTTATTCGGGCATGCTCCCCGGCTGGATCGCCGGGGATTACCCAGCAGAGGCGCTGACGATCGATCTTGAACCGCTCGCGCGGCTGGCCGGTGCGCGGCTGGTGATCGCCGACGTCGTCGGTCTCGATCCCGAACAGCATCTCCTCGATCTTTCGACCGGAGTGCGCCTCGGCTTCGATCTGCTGTCGCTTGCCACCGGCGGCGAAAGCGATGTTTCGCATCTGGCGGCGCTTGGTGATCGCCTGCTGCCGGTCCGTCCCGTCCTGCCTTTCATGGCCCGTTGGGAAGCCTTTGTGGCGGGACGACAAGGGCGCACGCTGACGCGCGTCGCGGTGGTTGGCGGCGGCGCCGCGGGGGTCGAACTTGCGCTCGCCGCCGAACGGTCGCTGCGCCGCCAGATCGGCGGAACGACCAAAGTGATATTGGTTGCGCCGCGCGACGCTTTGCTTGCCGGCCACAGCGAGGCGGTCCGCCGCCGGGCAGGCGACGTCCTTCGCGCTCGCGATATTGCTCTCCATGAGGGGCATGCGGCAGGCGCGCCCGACGGCCTGATGCTGCCCGACGGGACGATGTTGGCTTGCGACGCGGTCATTGCGGCGACCGGAAGCCGCCCCTCCGACTGGATCACCGATACCGGGCTCGCGGTGCGCGAGGGCGGATTTGTCGCGGTCGGTTCGGACCTGCGTAGCGTGTCGCACCCCGACATCTTCGCGGCGGGCGACATTGTTTCGCGAAGTGACCGCCGCGTCGAGCGCTCGGGGGTCCATGCGGTGAAGGCCGGCCCGGTGATCGCCGCCAATTTGAAAGCGGCGCTCGCCGGTACGCCGATGCACGACTATATCCCCCGGCGTCGAACGCTTTACCTGCTGGCAACCGGCGACAGGCGCGCCATCCTGTCATGGGGAAAACTGACCGCCGGCGGACATCTGGTCTGGCGGCTCAAGGACTGGATCGACCGCCGCTTCGTCGAACGCTACGCCGGGTTCGGGCAGTTTCGCTCATGAAGGGGGTGGCGGCTTTGCTTCAACATATGATCACGCGCCCCGTGATCGCCAATGCCCTGCGCGTGTCCGCCGTCGTCGGCACCATCCTCAATGCCATCAACCAGGGCTCTGCGATCTGGACTGGCGTCGGCATCGATTGGCCGCGTCTTGCGCTCAACTATGCGGTGCCGTTCCTCGTCGCCAGTTACAGTGCGGCGCGCATTTGCCAGGCGATGGAGGGCTGAATGAGGCGCCCGCCGCAACCGCGTCCATCGTCAACGCCGATCGATCCGGCGTTTGTTGCGCGCGTGCGCGGCGACCTGCTTCGCTTCGCGCGTCTCCAGCTCGGCAGCGACGACGAGGCCGAGGATGCCGTACAGGAAGCACTCGCCGCGGTGCTGCGCAACGGTGATCAATTTCGCGGCGAGGCGGCGCTCAAGACCTGGGTAATCGCGATCCTGAAGAACAAGATCGCGGACCTCTTGCGCCAGCGCCGACGCCGGCCGCTCGGGGCAAGCGAGATGGCAGCCGAAGCGGATGGCGGCGCGCTGCCGGCGCTGTTCGACGAGCGCGGCATGTGGCGCGAGGCGGCGCGGCCCGCAGCATGGGAAGATCCCGAGGCGGGGCTGCACAGCGACCAGTTCCTCGCCATCTTCGACGCCTGCCTCAATCGCCTGCCGGCCCAGCAGGGGCAGGTTTTCATGATGCGCGAGGTGGTCGAACTTGCCACCGACGAAATTTGCGACGAGCTCGGGCTCACCAGCGGGAATATCCATGTCATCCTGCACCGCGCGCGGCTCGCGCTGCGCGCCTGTCTGCAGCATCACTGGTTTGCGGAGGAAGTGCGATGATGCTCAATTGCCACGATACGACATTCCTGATGTCGCAGCGCCGCGAGCGCGATCTCAGCTTTTCGGAGCGCATGAAGCTGCGGCTGCACGCGGGCATGTGCCGCCACTGCGCCAATTTCGAACGGCAGCTCCCGCTCCTTGGCGAGGCCGCGAAACGCCTCGCGGCGCAAGAGGATGATCATGGTGTGTAAGCATTGCCCGTCTCGTGCGACCAATCTCGCCAAAGGCCTCCCGCCGGAAGGAAGATCATGAACAAGCGTTTCGTCCTGCTGCTGCTGCTCGTGCTGGCGCTTGCCGCATGGGTGCATTTCGACCTCGGCGACTGGCTGACGCTCGAAGCCCTGAAATCGCAGCAGGCGGCGATCGACGGCTATTTTAGCGCCAACCCGCTGCTCGTGGCGGGGCTATTCTTTCTTGTCTATGTCGTGCTGACCGCGCTTTCGGTCCCCGGCGCGGCGATATTGACGCTCGCCGCAGGGGCGATCTTCGGTCTCTATTGGGGGACGCTGATCGTCTCCTTTGCCTCGACGATCGGCGCGACGTTCGCGTTTCTCGCCTCGCGCTATCTGTTCCGCGACGCCGTCCAAGCCCGCTTCGGCGATCGGCTACGGCGCGTCAATGAGGGCATCGCCCGCGACGGCGCCTTCTATCTGTTCTCGCTGCGGCTCGTGCCGGTCTTTCCTTTCTTCGCGGTCAATCTGCTGATGGGGCTGACGCCGATCCGCACCGTCACCTATTTCTGGGTCAGCCAGCTCGGCATGTTCCTCGGGACCATCATCTATGTGAATGCAGGCACCCAGCTCGCGCGCATCGATGCGCTGTCCGACATCGCCTCGCCGGGCCTGCTCGCTTCTTTCGCCGCGCTCGGCCTGCTGCCCTGGATCGGCAAGTGGATCATGGCGACGATCAAGCGTCGCCGCATATATGCGCGCTTCAAACGCCCGCGCCGCTTCGATCGCAATCTCGTCGTGATCGGCGCCGGCGCGGCGGGACTGGTCTCCTCCTATATCGCGGCGACGGTGAAGGCGAAGGTGACGCTCGTCGAGGCGTCAAAAATGGGCGGCGATTGCCTCAACTATGGCTGCGTGCCGTCGAAGGCGCTAATCAAGTCGGCGCGCATTGCCGAGCAGATGCGGCATGCGGACCGTTACGGACTTGTGTCGGCGTCGCCGCAGATCCGTTTCCGCTCGGTGATGCAGCGCATCCACGACATCATCGCAGCGATCGAGCCGCACGACAGCGTGGAGCGCTATACCGAGCTTGGGGTCGACGTGGTGCAAGGCTATGCCCGGATCGTCGATCCCTGGACGGTTGAAATCGCGCGCAATGACGGCGAAATCCAGCGGCTCACGACGCGGGCGATCGTCATCGCAGCGGGGGCGGAGCCGGTCGTCCCCGATCTGCCTGGGCTCGCCGATTCAGGATATCTGACCAGCGATACGCTGTGGGAGGAATTTGCGGCGCGCGACACCATGCCGCAGCGGATCATCATCCTGGGCGGCGGGCCGATCGGCTCGGAGCTCTCGCAGGCTTTCGCGCGGCTCGGTGCCGACGTCTCGCAAGTCGAACGCGGCGCTCGCCTGCTGCCGCGCGAGGACGAGGAGGTGTCCGAGCTGGCGCGCGATGCGCTCGAAGGCGCCGGCGTCGAGGTCCTGACCGGGCATGAAGCCTTGCGCGTCGAAGGGACCGAGAGCTGTCTCTTATACACATCTC
>CAUUIU010000047.1:0-13451 GCA_963545025.1 uncultured Sphingopyxis sp.
CGAGATCGCTCAGTGTCTCGTGGGCTCGGAGATGTGTATAAGAGACAGCGATAAATCATGACAAAGACGGTCTTCATCGACGGCGCGGCGGGAACGACGGGCCTGGAAATCGCCGAGCGGCTGGCCGGGCGGAGCGAGTTTTCGCTCGTCACGCTCGAAGAAGCGCGCCGCAAGGATGTTGCCGCGCGCCGCGACGCGTTGAACAGCGCCGACTTCGTCATCCTGTGTCTGCCCGACGCCGCTGCGATCGAGGCCGTATCGATGGTGACCAATCCCGATGTGCGGATCATCGACGCATCGACCGCGCACCGCGTTGCACCGGGCTGGGCCTATGGCTTTCCCGAACTCAATGCCGCGCAGCGCGAAACGATCGCTGCCTCGTCGCGGGTGAGCAATCCCGGCTGCTACCCGACCGGCTTCCTCGCATTGATCGCGCCGCTGATCGCGGCGGGTATAGTCGCGCGCGATACGCCGCTCAGCGTGAACGCCGTCTCGGGCTATTCGGGCGGCGGCAAGGAACTTATCGCGCGCTTCGAAGCCGATGAGGACATCGGTTTTCGCAGCTACGGCCTGAACCTCGCACACAAGCATGTCCCCGAAATGCAGAAGGGCGCTGGCTTGACGCATCCGCCGCTGTTCGCGCCCGCGGTCGTGCCGGTGTATCGCGGGATGCTGGTCGAAGTTCCGCTGAGCTTCGATACGCCGATGGTCGACGCCGCTTTGGGCGCGCTGGCTGAACATTTCGAGGGATCGCCCTTAGTCAGCGTCCGCCGCGCGGGCGACGAGAGCGAGCTTTTGCTCCGCAAGAGCGACGCGGCGACCGATCGGATGGAGCTGATGATTTACGCGAGCCCCGAAGGCACGCAACTCCGCCTCGTCGCGCGGCTCGACAATCTGGGCAAGGGCGCCAGCGGCGCCTGCGTCCAGAATCTCAACATCATGGCGGGGTTGCCCGAAACGGCGGGCTTGCAGATCTAGCCTCAGTGCACCGTGTCGAGCGCGGTTTCGATCGACAAATAGGTGATCAGCCGCTCGATCTGACGCCAGCGCGCGAAATGCACGTGGTTGCCGAGCACGCGATATTGTTCCGCGCGCGCCGCGGCGGCAAAACCCGCTTCTTCGCCATGCTCGTTGATCAACGCATGGGCATCGTCGACCGCGGCGCGGTCCGCAAGAAATGGTGCTGGCAGTTGCATGGAGTTCCCGGTCCGTTGCAGTGCGCCCCTCATAAACCCCGCCCCTCACCGCGCCGTTCCCAACCGTGATGAACAAGCGGGTAAGGTTAATCGGATCAGCCCCGACATTAACCTTGTTCGAGCGGGCGCCGATCGCGTTTCGCCCCTTTGCCGCTGCGCCTTGCCCGTGTAGATAGGCCCGATGCGCAAGATCCTGAAATATGCCGCTCTCGCCCTGCTCCTCATCCTGATCGTCGGCGGCGTCACCCTTTACATCATGTCGCGACCCGACGTGGCGCGCTTCTCAACCGCTGAACTCAGCGGCCGGGTGCCGGTGATGGCATCGCAGCGCACCGAGAGTTTCCCGACGGTCAACGTTCCCGAGGCGACGAGCTGGCCCGCCGGACATGCGCCCCGCGCCGCGCAGGGACTTGCGGTCGCCCGCTTCGCCGAAGGGCTGGACCATCCGCGTACCATATTCGTGCTGCCCAATGGCGACGTGCTGGTCGGCGAGTCGCAGAGCCCGCCGCGCAAGGATGGCGGCGTCCAGGGTGCAGTGATGAAGAATCTGATGGGCAAGGGCGGCGCCGGCCGCAAGCCATCAGCCAACCGCATTACCCTGCTCCGCGACGCCGACGGCGATGGCAAGGCCGAAGTGAAGACCGCCTATATCACAGGGCTCAACTCGCCCTATGGAATGGCGCTGGTCGGCTCTACGCTCTATGTCGCCAACACCGATGCGCTGCTCGCTTTTCCTTATGTCGAGGGTGAGACGAAGATGAGCGGCAAGCCCGAGAAGATCGTCGACCTGCCCGCTGCGGGGACCAACCGCCACTGGACGAAAAGTCTGACCGCGGCGCCGAACGGCTGGCTCTATATCGGCGTCGGCGCCGACAGCAATATCGGCGAGGCCGGAATGAACCGCGAAGCGCGGCGCGCCCGCATCTTCGAAGTGCGGCCCGCGCAGAAATATATCCGCACCTTTGCCGCTGGCATCCGCAACCCCGTCGGTCTCGGCTTCTATCCGGGCAGCGACCAGCTCTGGACTGTGGTCAACGAGCGCGACATGCTCGGCTCCGATCTTGTGCCCGACTATCTCGGCGAGGTCGACGAGGGCGACTTCTATGGCTGGCCCTGGTATTACTGGGGCGGCTTTATCGATCCGCGGGTCGAGCCCGACAGCGAAGACCGGCGGCAATATGTCAAGCGCCCCGACTATGGCCTCGGCGCCCACACCGCGCCGCTCGGCATGACCTTTACCCAGGGGCTCGACCTTGGCGAGCGCTGGGCGAACGGGGCACTGGTCGCGCTACACGGGTCGTGGAACCGCGATCCGGTCGCGGGTTACAGCGTCGTGTTCGTCAAGTTCGGGGCGAACGGCAAGCCCGTCGATGCCCTGCCCGTCACCCTGCTCGACCAGTTCCTCGCCACCGACGGCAAGACGACGCGGGGGCGTCCGGCCGACGTCAAGGTCGCCAAGGACGGCAGCGCACTGGTTGCTGACGACAGCGGCGGCGTGATCTGGCGGGTGGCGAAGGCAGGATAAGAAAAGGCCCCGCAATCGCGGGGCCTTTTTCCTTTCAGCTTCTGCCGCGTCATCAAACGCGCATCGGCATCAGTACATAGAGCGCAGGGCTCTTTTCGCTTTCGCGGATCAGCGTCGGCGCATTGGCGTCGGCGAGGTGGAGTTCGACGCTGTCGCCGTCGACCTGCCCCAGAATGTCGCTGAGGTAACGGGCGTTGAATCCGATCTCCATCGCATCGCTGTCATAGCCCGCGGCGAGCTCTTCGGCGGCGGTGCCGTTTTCGGGGCTGGTCACCGACAGGGTGATGCGATCCTTGTCGAGCCCGACCTTGACCGCGCGGGTCTTTTCGCTGGCGATCGTCGAGACACGGTCGACACCCTGGAACAGGCTCTTCGGATCGACCTTGAGAAGCTTGTCGTTCGCGGTCGGAATCACACGGCTGTAATCGGGGAAAGTGCCATCGATCAGCTTCGAGGTCAGCACGGCGTTGCCGAGCTGGAAGCGGATCTTGCTCGCCGACAGGCTGATCTCGACATTGCCCTCGGCCTCGTCGAGCAGCTTGCGGATCTCGCCAACGCATTTGCGCGGCACGATGACGTCGGGCATCGCGCTCGCGCCTTCGGGCCGGGTTACGGTATAGCGCGCGAGGCGGTGGCCGTCGGTCGCCGCAGCTTTCAGCACCGGGCCGCTGGCATCCTCGGCGACGTGAAAGAAGATGCCGTTCAGATAGTAACGCGTTTCCTCGGTCGAGATGGCGAAGCGCGTCTTGTCGATGATCTGGATGAGTTCGGCGACCGGCAGTTCGAAATTGGTCGGCAGGTCGCCCTCGGCGATCACCGGAAAGTCGTCGCGCGGCAGCGTCGGCAGATTGAAGTTCGAGCGGCCCGCCTTGACCTGCATCTTGCCCTCGGCGGCGGCCAGGCTGACCTCCGTCCCTTCGGGAAGCTTGCGGGCGATTTCGAAGAGCGTGTGCGCCGACACCGTCGTGGTGCCCGGCGTTTCGACCTTGGCCGCGATCGTTTCGACGACCTGCAGGTCGAGGTCGGTCGCCATCAGCTTGAGCTGGCCCGACGCGTCGGCTTCGATCAGGACGTTCGACAGGATGGGAATGGTATTCCGCCGTTCGACCACGGACTGGACGTGGCCGAGGCTTTTGAGCAGCACCGCACGTTCGATCGTCGCTTTCATCTTGTTACATCGTCCCTGTACCGTTCGGGAGAAATCCCTGGAGAGTCCAGCGGCACGGGCCAATATGCCCCGAATCCCGTCCGCCGAAAATGTCCACCTTCCTTAACGAACGCACCGGCGCGCGCAAGCCATGCTTGCAAAGCATCCACATTCGCGCAAACGAGGCGGAATGCGGCGGACGGCCCTTCTTTTCCTGATCGCGGCGGCGCTGCCCGTCGCGGCGCTCGCCGCGCCGCGTACCGCGCTGGGCATTTTCGACGGCTGGGGGGCGTTTCGTGAGCCGGCGACCCCGCGCTGCTTCGCCATCGCCGCACCCTCGGCGACGATCGGAACGCCGCAGGTCAAAGCCTATGCCAGTGTCGGATACTGGCCCAAATCGCGCATCCGCGGCCAATTCTATGTCCGCTTGTCGAAAGAACGCGCGGCGAACCGCGAAATGCGCCTGACGATCGGCAGCCGCCGCTTCATCCTGACCGGCAAGGGCGCGCATGGCTGGGCGAGCGATCCCCGCATGGACGCGGCGATCATTGCCGCGATGCGATCGGCGCCGAGCATGAGCGTCGAGAGCGGAACCGAAACGGGCCGCGCCATCGCCGACACCTATCGCCTGCGCGGCGCCGCGACGGCGATCGATGCGGCGGCGCTGGGGTGCGCAAAGCTGCGGTGAGCGGCTTTGGAGAAGTGGCGCAATTCTGCGTAACTTCACTCGCGATTCGCAAACCTTCGTCATCCCGGACTGGATCCGGGGTCCATACGACACATCGAGGGAGGATGGACCCCGGATCCAGTCCCGGGTGACGAAAGAAAGAAAGGCAGCGTTTTTTCGAAACGACGGAAAACTGCGCAACTTCACTCGCAAATCGCGTTCCATCGCGCGCGTTGCGGGGCGCGGAAGAGCGTCTGTAGCGACTATTAGGAAAGCTGCGTCGCGCGTCATCGCCCACCGGGCTAGATCGGCGAAATATTGTAGGACAGCGAATTCGGAACGGACGGAAACTATGAAGACAATCGGCCTGATCGGCGGCTTGAGCTGGGAGAGCTCGGCGCAATATTACCGGCTGCTCAACGAAGGTGTGCGGGCGCGGCTTGGCGGGTTGCATTCGGCGCGCGTCCTGCTGTTGTCGCTCGATTTCGCGCCCATCGCCGAATTGCAGGCGAGTGGCGACTGGGACATGCTCGACGGGCAGATGGCGGACGCCGCCCGATCGTTGACGGCGGGCGGAGCCGAACTGCTCCTGATCTGTGCGAATACGATGCACCTGTGCGCGGAGGCGGTCGAGGCTGCGACACCGGTCCCGCTTCTCCACATCGCCGACCCCGCCATCGCGGCCGTTCAGGCGGCGGGCTTTTCGCGCGTCGGGCTGCTCGGTACGGCCTTCACGATGGAAAAGCCCTTTTATACCGCGCGCATGGCGGCGGCGGGTATCGAGGCGATGACCCCCGGCGACGCCGATCGCGCGATCGTCCACAGCATCATCTATGACGAGTTGGTGCAGGGCGTGATCCGCGACGCATCGCGCGCCGAATATCAGCGGATCATCGCCTCGCTGATTGCAGACGGCGCCCAAGCGATCATCCTCGGCTGCACCGAGATCATGCTGCTGGTCAGCGACGAGGATAGCGCGGTGCCGCTGTTCGACACGCTGGCTCTGCACGTCGATGCGGCGGTCGAGGCCGCGCTCAAGTGACGTAGGCGCACGTTCGGCGAAAGATGAGCAGAATGATAAGTCATTTTGACTTTATGGCAAGCAGGACAAGCATCAAATCGGTTTCAATCGCAATAACGGTTCCTTCAATATTATGCTAAACGAAGCTTGTTACTGTCAGAGGGAGAATTCCCATGCCAGACGGGCCTTCCGGATCGGACCGGATCAAAAGGAGCAAGCCGATACTTGTGGGCGGCATCCTTGCCATCGCCACGGTGGGAGCAATTGCTGCTGCGAACAAATTCCTTTGTTTTTCCGACTGCTACGCGATCGAGCCGCTCTCGGTCGTAGATTCGGCGCCGGAAACCGTGGTCGGCTCATTCAGAATGATCGAGCCCAAGGGCATTGGCGGCGGCATTTCGACCGACCGGCTTGGTGGCGGGTGCCTCGCCTTTCGAAGCCCCAAGAACCGGACCTGCACCAAAGCCACCGACTGCCAACTGCCTAATACGGGAGCGCCCGGTCTCTTTGGCTACTGCGGTCCTGCGAAGACCTGCTGGATCAAGGCGCTGGAAGCGCATTGCTGGAAGTCGGCAAAGCCGGGACTCCCCCCTGTTCTTCTGGTCCCGAACCAGGCACAGCAGACGGGCCAGGGCGATCTGCGCCTGGCTAGAGTGGCGCTCGGCTATCCAAACGCCGGCGCGATCCAGACCCAGGTCCGCGTGATCGCCTGCCTCAACGGAAAGTTCGTGAAGGGCGAGAAGCCGCCGTGCGGCGGTGGAAAGGGCCAGTTCGATGAGAAGTTCGGCCCGATCCGCAACGTGACGCTGCCGCCCAATATGCCGCTTTGCCCGCCCCCGGGCATCCGGCGGCCGGAGGGATGCTAGGGACCGACCTTAGGCGCGCGCAAGTTTTGTCAGTTCGGCGGCGAGGAAGTCGAGGACAAGGCGGACGCGGGGGACGTGGCGTAGCCGTTCGTGGGTGAGTAGCCACAGGCCCGTCGTGTCTTCATTCTTGGGCGGGATGCAGCGGATGAGATCGGATTCGCGCTCGGCGATGAAGGCGGGCAAGATGGTGAGGCCCATACCCGACCGCACGCCCGCGAGCAGGCCCGATCCGCTATCATATTGCATCACCACCGAATCCTCGAGCCTATATTGCCGCAGCCACGCCTGATAGGGTTCCCAGATAGAGCCGCCGCCGCCGATAAAGGGGTGGGTGGCAAGTTCCTCGCGGGTGTGCGGGATGCCGTGAAGGTCGGCATAATCGCGGCTGCAATAGACCGTCCAGGGATTGTCAGCGATGCGCCGCCCGACGAGGCCCGCGCCCGACGGCTGCTTGCTGCTGCGGATCGCGATGTCCGCCGCTCCGGCGGCGAGATCGCGCGGCTCGTCCGATGTGTCGAGATGGATGTGGATAGCCGGATGCGCGGCGCGCAGGTCGCGCAGGATCGGCGGCAGGATGGTCACCGCGAAAATTTCCATCGTCGTCAGGCTGACGGTGCCGCCGGCATCGCGCGACCGCGCGCCCGCCGCTTCGCCGAAACGGTCGGCGGCGTCGCGGACCGCAACCGCGCTCGCCACCATCGCCTCACCCACCGGGGTCAGCGCATAACCCGCCTGTCGCCGCTCGAAGAGGTTAAGGCCGGTGGCTTCCTCCAGCGCGGCGATGCGGCGCGCGACGGTCGTCTGACTGACACGCATCGCCTGCGCGGCGGACAGCGTGCTGCCCGTTTCCGCGACTGCCAGAAAGGCCTTGAGGTCGTTCCAATCATACATGATGTCTTGTGCGACATAATCGTCCGCACCTCATTCTGCAATTTTGCAGAATGGCCACGCAACATCGTTGCTCCTTTTGGCGTGTGCGATCGATTATCTGGTTCTCCACCGGCTTTCTCCCCTCCTCTTCCAGCCGGCCGATGGAGATACAGATGAAAAAGATTCTGACCCTCGCCGCCCTTGCTGCCGTTTCGTTCGGACAGCCTGTATTGGCGCAAACCGCCCCAGCGAACCCGAGCGTCGCCGTGGCGCACAAAGACCTCGACCTGCGCACGCCGGCCGGCACCAAGGCACTCGACCGCCGCATCTGGCGCGCCGTCGTCGAAGTGTGCGGCACCGCCGCCGATTTCGACATCGCGGGCAAGAACGACGTGCGGCAGTGCCGCAAGGACACCAAGCGTGTCGCCTCGGCACAGGCCGATGGGGTGGTTGCCAGCGCATCGCGCGAACAGCTGATCCAGGTCAGCTCGATCCGCAACTGACCGATGGGTCCAAATTACGGGGCGCTTCAAAGCCGGGGCCATGATTCGGCAGGATCATGGTTCCGGCTCGCTATTGGATTATGTACCGCAAAGGTCTGTTCGTGATGGCATGGCGGCTATGCGGTGGTGAGTTGCCATCCACCATTTTCGTCATCCCCGCGAAAGCGGGGACCCAGAGCGTGCGTCGGCTGGTCTAGCCCTCGGTTCCCGCTTCGCGGGAACGACGAACTATTAGAAGCGCGGCATCCGCAATCGGTCGTCAGCGACTTACCCAATCTGCCCGGCCATTAATCCCGCGCGTCGAACGTCATCCGCGCTCTCGCGACCTTTTCCAGATTGGCCTCGGCCCAGACCCACACACCGCAGAAGGCCTCGCCCAAACTGTGGCCGAGGTCGGTCAGGCAATACTCGACCTTGGGCGGCACCACCGGATGCACCGTGCGAACAAGCAAGCCGTCACGTTCCATTGCCCGCAGCGTCTGCGTCAGCATCTTCTGGCTGATGCCCGGAACGCGGCGCGACAATTCGGTGAAGCGGCAGGTTCCGTGATCCTCCAACTCCTCGAGAACGAGTAGGGTCCATTTGTCGGCGACTCGGCCGATGAGTTCGTTGACGAGCGTTTCGACGCGCGGATCGACCGGCGCATTCGGATCATAGACGATTTTTTCAGGTGCGGGCATGGCGGAAAATCCAAATCTCTCTTTCGGGTAACTATGGCACTTTCGGGTGCCTACTTTCTTTTGGAGAGTATAGGGATATTTAGGCCTTCTCACCACCTCCAAAGGAGAAGACCCATGAAAACCACAGGCAACACCATCCTGATCAGCGGCGGCGGTTCGGGCATCGGACTGGCGCTTGCGCAGCGCTGGCACGACGCCGGCAACAGCGTGATCATCACCGGCCGCAACGCCGCGAAGCTGGACGCGGCGATCGCGGGGCGGCCGAACATGTCGGCCGTCGCGCTCGACGTCACCGATGCGGGCGCAATCGTCGCCTTCGCGAAGGACATCGTCGCCAAGCATCCGGGGCTGAATGTGCTGGTCAACAATGCCGGCATCATGAACGCCGAGGACGCAAGCACCAAGCGCGACCTGGCGCAGGCCGAGGCGACGGTCGTCACCAACATCCTCGGTCCGATCCGGCTGACCGACGCACTCGTCGATCATCTGGCGACGCAGGCGGACAGCGCGATCGTCAATGTGACCTCGGGCCTCGCCTTTGTGCCCTTCCCCAAGGCGCCGACCTATTCGGCAACCAAGGCGGCGATGCACAGCTATTCGGTTGCGCTCCGCATCCAGCTGGAGGGCAAGGTCGAGGTCATCGAACTCGCGCCGCCTGCGGTGCGCACCGACCTGACCCCCGGCCAGTCGACGCGCGAAGGATATATGCCGCTCGACGATTTCGCCGACGAAGTAATTGCGCTGTTCGCGCAGGAGCCGACGCCGGAGGAAATCCTGGTGCAGAACGTCCTGCCGCTGCGCAATGCCGAAGCGAACGGCACGGTACCGCAGGTGCTGGGGATGCTTAAGTCGTTGTAATTGCCGATCCTCCCTGTGGCGAAGCCATGGGGAGGTGGCAGCGGCGCAGCCGCTGACGGAGGGGCGAATGGCGCGACGTCGCTGCCCCTCCACCACTCGCTGCGCGAGCGGTCCCCCTCCCCATCGCTGCGCGACAGGGAGGATAATTGCACCACAATTGCGCTTTTGCCCCGTCCCCCCTATATGGCCGCCCATCATGCAGATTCCCGGCCATATCGACCCCGTCACGACGGGCACCGTTCCGTTGCGCGGCGGCAACCGCATCGACCTGATCGGCCTGTCGCGCGACGCGATCGGCGGCGTGCTGGTCGAGTCTGGCCTCGATGCCAAGGCCGCGAAGCTGCGCGCCAAGCAGATCTGGCACTGGATGTACCACCGCGGCGTCACCGATTTCGAGGCGATGACCGATATCGCCAAGGCGATGCGTCCCTGGCTGACCGACCGTTTCATCATCGGCCGCCCGACGGTGCGCGAGGCGCAGGTGTCCAGCGACGGCACGCGCAAATGGCTGCTCGCCGCCGCCGACGGCCAGGAATATGAGATGGTCTTTATCCCCGACGCCGATCGGGGAACGCTCTGCGTGTCGAGCCAGGTCGGCTGTACGCTCAATTGCCGTTTCTGCCACACCGGCACGATGCGCCTCGTCCGCAACCTCGCCGCGGGCGAGATCGTCGGGCAGGTGATGCTGGCGCGCGACGAACTCGGCGAATGGCCCAAGGGCACGATGGCGGGTTTCGGCCCCGATCCCGAGGACGGCGACGACGAAGAAGAAGGCGGCAACTACACCGCCGACGGCCGCATCCTGACCAACATCGTGATGATGGGCATGGGCGAACCGCTGTATAATTTCGACGAGGTCAAGGGCGCGCTGAAGATCGTCATGGACGGCGACGGGCTCGCGCTGTCGCGGCGCCGGATCACCCTGTCGACCAGCGGCGTGGTGCCGATGATGGCGCGCGCGGGCGAAGAGATCGGCGTCAACCTTGCGGTCTCGCTCCACGCGGTGTCGAAGGAAATCCGTGACGAGATCGTGCCGCTCAACCGCAAATATGGCATCGACGAGCTGCTGAAAGCGTGCGCCGACTATCCGGGCGCCGGCAATTCGCGGCGGATCACGTTCGAATATGTGATGCTGAAGGACAAGAATGACAGCGACGACGATGCGCGCGAACTCGTCCGGCTGATCCGCGCATATGGGCTGCACGCGAAGGTCAATCTGATCCCCTTCAACCCCTGGCCCGGCGCGATGTACGAATGTTCGACCCCCGAGCGGGTGCGCGCGTTCAGCAACCTGATTTTCAAGGCCGGGATTTCGGCGCCGGTGCGCACCCCGCGCGGGCGCGACATCATGGCGGCGTGCGGCCAGCTCAAGAGCGCGGCGACCAAGCCGACGCGCGCCGAACTCGACCGCATCGCCGAGGAAAAACAGGTCGCGCTGGGTTAAACCGGCCGGCAGGCGGGTTGATCCGCTCCTCTTCAACCACAGAATATCGACGTTTTTCCGCCAGCCCGGCGGGATTGCGATTGCATACCTATTCTGTACCGTGTGGTAAAAATAACACAGGTAAGAAAATTGTCATAATCTGAACGATCCGTTCATTGAAGCGACAGGCGCGAACGCCATTTAAGGCCCGGGCCGTGACCCAAAGGGCGTGGTCCTTGTTTGAATGAAGGAACGAAAAATGAAAAAATTCGCAGTTGCAGCCGCTCTCCTCTCCGCTGTTGTTGCCACCCCCGCACTCGCGGCCCCCAGCGGCGAAGGCCATGTGGAAGTTCGCGGCGGTCTGATCACCGGCAACGGGATCGACGAAGGCACGCTCGGCCTCGCGGCCGGTTATGACTTCGACCTCGGCAGCACCACCTTCGTCGGTGCCGAAGTCGCGGGCGACAAGGTCCTCGTCGACGGCGCGGACGTCCAGTTCTCGGCCGGCGGCCGCATCGGCGCCAAGATCGGCGCCAACGGCAAGCTCTATGCCACCGGCGGCTACACCTTCAGCGACATCGACGATCCCTATGCGGGTGTCGGCTACCAGCACAAGCTGGGCCAGAACATCTATGCCAAGGGCGAATATCGTCACCAGTTCATCAACAACTTCGGTGACTTCGACAGCTTCGTCGCGGGCGTCGGCTTCGCTTTCTGATCCTTCAGAACAGCGAATGACAAAGGAGGGGCGGCCTGCGGGTCGCCCCTTTTCTTTTGCGCCCCCTTTTCTTTTCCGGGGTGCCGCGCCACGGTCAGCCGATGACGGCATTGGCTTATATCGGAGCGGCGCTCGCCGAAATCGCGGGATGCTTCGCCTTCTGGGCGTGGCTGCGGCTCGACAAACCGATCTGGTGGATCGTGCCCGGCATGGCCTCGCTCGCGCTCTTCGCCTGGTTGCTCACACTCGTCGATGCCGAGCATGCCGGGCGCACTTACGCGGCCTATGGCGGCGTCTATATGGTCGCGGCGCTGCTGTGGCTGTGGGCGGTCGAGGGGGCGCGGCCCGACCGCTGGGACCTGATCGGCGCCGCGGTCTGCCTGGGCGGCGCAGCGATCATCCTTTTCGGTCCGCGGGGAGTGGCCGCATGAACTATTGCATCGATGCGCTGCTGACCGGCAAAGCCCGCGCCTTTCGCGGCGACGAAGCGAGCGCGATCGCCAAAACCGTCGTTGATGGCGCGAAGCGCGTCGGTTTCCTCGGCATTGACGGCGACGAGCAGGCCGACCTGACCGTGCATGGCGGAGTCGACAAGGCGATCCATCATTATCCGCGCGATCATTATGGCTGGTGGAACGACGCGCTCGGCGGCCATGCGCTGCTCGGCACGGCCGGCGCGTTCGGCGAGAATATCTCGACCGAAGGGCTGGTCGAAACCGAAGCGGCCGTCGGCGATCGCTATCGGCTGGGAACGGCGCTCGTCGAGATCAGTCAAGGGCGCCAGCCGTGCTGGAAGCTCGGCCACCGCTTCGGTGTCGCGACCGTTCCGGCGACCGTGGTCAAGACGCGGCGCAGCGGCTGGTATTATCGTGTGATCGAAGAGGGAGTGGTTGCCGCAGGCGACACGCTGGAACTGATCGACCGCCCGCTGCCCCAATGGACGGTCGAACGCGTCTTCGCCCTGCTGATCGGCGGGGCCGGAAAGCGCGAGCCCGAGGCGCTGCGCGCGCTGGCCGATATGGAGCAGCTGGCGGCGACCTGGCGGGCGCGGGCGGAAAAGCTGCTCGCCTAGAGGTGCATCACTTCGCGTCCGGCAGCGCGTCCTCGACCAGCGGCGCGAGCCCGGCCGCGACGATTTTCACCCCCTTGGCATTGGGATGCATATTGTCGCCAAGCATCAGCGCCTTATCGGTGACGACATTGTCGAGGATGAAGGGATAGAAGCTCACCCCATATTTCCCGGCAAGATCGGGATAGATGGGATTGAACTTCGCCGCATAGTCACTGCCCAGATTGGGCGCCGCCACCATGCCGGTGAGCAGCACCGGAATCTCGCGCTTTTTCAGTTCGCCTAGCATCGCATCGAGATTGGTGCGCGTCTGGTCGGGACCGATGCCGCGCAGCATGTCGTTGCCGCCGAGTCCGAGCACGACGAGCGCCGGTTTGACCTTCGCATTGTCGAGCACATAGGTCAGCCGCTGGCGCCCCGCCGCAGTGGTGTCGCCCGACACGCCGGCGTTCTGCACCCGTGCGACGACGCCGTCGGCAGCGAGTTCGGCCTGAAGCTGCGGGGCGAGGCCCTCCTTCGGGCCGAGCTGATAGCCCGCATAAAGCGAGTCACCGAACGCGATGACGAGCGGTGCGTCGGCAGGAATCGCGGCGGTCTTGGGTGCCGCTGCCATGTCGTTCGTCGATGCCGACGGGTTTTCCGCCGATCCGCATGCGACGAGTGGTTGGCAAAGAAATGCGACACAACCATATGTAAGTGCAGAGCGCCATCCGGCCGTTCTCATTTCAAAGGGTCCTCTCCTTGCCCGACGCCCAACGACCTCTTACGGCCTTGGCGCCCGATCTTGCGATCGCCGCCCATAATGTGACGCTGACTTTGGGGACCGACAAGGCCCCCGTCGAAATTTTGCGCGGGGTCGACCTGGAGGTCGCGGCGGGCACATCGGTCGCGCTGCTCGGCCCATCGGG
>CAUUIU010000048.1:0-13394 GCA_963545025.1 uncultured Sphingopyxis sp.
GGCGGCATGATCCGCTCCTCGCCGGTCACCAGCGCGACATGGCGGTCGCCCTTGATCGCGACCACCCGATCGTAAACCTCGCGCGCCAACAGGCGCAGCGGAAAGCCGATCATGCCGCTCGACCGGGCGGTCAGGCGCTCGACCGCCAAATGGGTTTTGCCGGTGTTGGTGGGGCCAAGGACGGCCTTGACCGGGTGGGAAGAGGATGACGTCATTGTCTTGATTCTCACGCTGGCATGGGCGCGGGCCGCGTGCAACAGGGGATCGTCGAATGGCGAGGGAAAGGCACTTTTTTCCGGCAGCCTTGCATAATATCCCAGCCCCGACACGGCCTGCCGCAACCCAAATCGCCGGACCGCCCATTAAATTGACTTTAACGACCTTTCTTTACAGAGAACGGCTCGAAAACATCATTCGACGGCAGGGCTCGGGAGGCCCGTCGAACGGGGGTTGCATTTGTTTCAGCGTCACGAACCCATCGCGGGGATGTCCGGCAACGCGGCCGCCCTCACGATGTCGCAGGCGATCCCGCTGCGGCCGGTCGGCGCCGATGCCGATTCCCGGCTGCCGTGGCGCGACCGGCTGGCGCAGCTGGACCTCGTCCCCGACCTGGGCGACAATATTGGTTCGGGTGAATGGTGGCGCGGCCTCGCGACGCTGACCTTGCTCTGCACCTCGGCCATTGCGACCTTCCCTGGCATCGCGCCGCTTTCGGCGGCGCGCGCTCCCGCGCTCGACGCCGCCGATTTCAACGAGGCACGCGCGCAGATGATCGTGCCGCTGGCGCTCGGCGGCGACACCGGGCGGCACATGGCGGCCACCGATGCGGTGCGGCCGTTGACCCAGACCCCCGAACGGCCGCAGATCGAACTCACCGCCACGCTCGGCAGCGGGGACAGTTTTGCCCGCGTGCTTGAGCGCTCGGGCGTCGGCAGCAGCGAGGCGCAGTCGCTCGCGCAGCAGGTATCGGGCGCGGTGCCGCTTTCCGATATCGCGCCGGGTACGCGCGTCGACCTGATCCTCGGCCGCCGCGCCGCACGCACCATGCCGCGCCCGGTCGAGGCGCTGGCGATGCGCGCCCGGTTCGACCTGCGCATCGAAATGGAGCGGATGAACGGCCAGCTCGTCATGCGGCGCATCCCGATCGCGGTCGACGAGACGCCGCTGCGCATTCGCGGCCGGGTCGGCGACAGCCTCTATCGCTCCGCGCGCGCCGCGGGCGCGTCGCCCGAATCGATCCAGTCGTATCTGCGCGTCATCGGCAAGCAGATTTCGGTCGGCAGCGACATTCGCGCCAGCGACGAGTTCGACATCATCATCGACTATCGCCGCGCCGAAACGGGCGAAAGCGAGACAGGCAAGCTGCTCTATGCGGGGCTGGTCCGCGGCGGGAAATCCAAGCTGTCGATGCTCGAATGGAACAAGGACGGCCGCAGCCAATGGTTCGAAGCGTCGGGCGTCGGCGAACAGCGCGGCGGCATGGCGCGCCCGGCGAACGGCCGGATCACCTCGACTTTCGGCATGCGGCGTCACCCGATCCTCGGTTACAAGCGCATGCACAGCGGCATCGATTTCGGCGGCGGCTATGGCGCGCCTATCTATGCCGTCACCGACGGCGTAGTGACGATCGCCGGACGCCATGGCGGCTTCGGCAATTATGTGAAGCTCAGCCACGCCGGCGGGCTCGGCACCGGCTATGGCCATATGAGCCGGATCGCGGTGCGCCCGGGCCAGCGCGTCGCGCGAGGCCAGGTCATCGGCTATATCGGCTCGACCGGCCTCTCGACCGGGCCGCATCTGCATTACGAGCTTTATCGCAACGGCCGCGCGGTGAACCCTTCGTCGGTCACTTTCGTCACCCGCGCCGCGCTTGAAGGCAAGGAACTCGCTGATTTCCGCGCGCGTATCCGTGCGCTGACGTCGGTTTCACCGGGAGCGGCGCTGACGCCGATCGCGCCCAAGCAGGTCGAGGGACCGAAGCTCGGCAGCCTCGCCGATGTCGCCTCGAAGCGCGCGGGCGGCGGGATCTGATCCGAAAGCTGCTGCGGCAATATCCGTTTGCGGTGCGGCCAAGCGCCGCTATTGACGCCGCATGACCCAAGCCGCCTTCCCCGATCTCCGCCTCCGCCGCACGCGCCGCACCGGCTGGAGCCGCGCGATGGTGCGCGAGACGCAGCTGTCGCCCTCGAACCTGATCTGGCCGCTCTTCGTGTGCCCGGGTTCGGGCGTCGAGGAGCCGATCGCGAGCCTGCCCGGCGTATCGCGCTGGTCGGTCGACCTGATCGTCGAGCGCGCCAAGGAAGCGGTCGCTGCGGGCATCCCGTGCGTGGCGCTGTTTCCCTACACCGAGGCCGATCGTCGCAGCGCCGATGGCGCCGAGGCGCTCAATCCCGACAATCTGATGTGCCACGCCGTTTCTGCGATCAAGGCGGCGCTGGGTGACGAGATCGGCGTGCTCACCGACGTCGCGCTCGACCCCTATACCAGCCACGGGCAGGACGGGCTGATCGACGATAACGGCTATGTGCTCAACGACGAGACGGTCGAGGTGCTGGTCGGACAGACGCTTAATCAGGCGCGCGCGGGTGCCGACATCATCGCGCCTAGCGACATGATGGACGGCCGCATCGGTGCGATCCGCGCCGCGCTGGAGGCCGCGGGTTTCGGCCATGTCCAGATCATGAGCTATGCCGCCAAATATGCCTCGGCCTTCTATGGCCCGTTCCGCGACGCGGTCGGTTCGCGCGGGCTGCTCAAGGGCGACAAGAAGACCTATCAGATGGACCCCGCCAATGCCGAGGAGGCATTGCGCGAAGTGGCGCAGGATCTGGCCGAGGGTGCCGACAGCGTGATGGTGAAGCCCGGCCTGCCCTATCTCGATATTATACGCGCGGTTAAGGATGTTTTCGCGGTTCCGGTCTATGCCTATCAGGTGTCGGGTGAGTATGCGATGATCGAAGCCGCGGCCGCCGCGGGGGCGGGGGATCGCGACGCGCTCGTGCTCGAAACTTTGCTCGCGTTCCGGCGCGCCGGGGCATCGGGGATTTTAAGCTATCATGCGCTGCACGCGGCGCGTCTTATCGGCCGATGACGGCATAGTGGGGGTTTGATGACGGGGGCACCGCGGCGCTGGCTATTCGTGCTGACTATTTTGGTCGGCAGCTTCCTTCTCTTTCAGGTCCAGCCGATGGTGGCGCGGATGGTGTTGCCCAAGCTGGGCGGCGCCCCCGCGGTGTGGAACAGCGCGATGCTGGTCTATCAGGCGCTGCTGCTCGGCGGCTATGCCTATGCGCACTGGCTCGGCCGCTTCGCGGTGCGGCGCCAGGCGATGATCCACATCGGTTTGCTGCTCGCCGCCGCGCTCTGGCTTCCCATCGGGATCGCGAATATCGCGCCGCCCGCGCCGGGGCAGGAGGCGCTGTGGGTGCCGCTGCTGCTCGTCGCCTCGATCGGTCCGGTCTTTTTCGCGGTGTCGGCGCAGGCGCCGCTTATCCAGCGCTGGTTCGCTGCCGATAGCCGCGCGGGCGATCCCTATTATCTTTATGCCGCGTCGAACCTCGGCAGCTTTGCCGGGCTGATCAGCTATCCGGCGCTGGTCGAACCCAATATGCCGCTTGCTACGCAAAGCTGGGGCTGGACTGCCGGCTATGTGCTGCTGTTCGCGCTCGTTGCGGCGGCGGCGGCCGCGCGCTGGGGCACGCAGGCGGCGGCGGTCGATGCGGCCGAAGATACGGTCGACGAGCCGCGCCCGACGCTGCGGCGCCATATCCACTGGCTGCTCATTGCCGCGGTGCCGTCGGGGCTGATGCTGTCGACGACGACGCACCTTACGACCGATATCGTCGCCATGCCCTTGCTGTGGGTGCTGCCGCTCGGCCTCTATCTGCTGAGTTTCGTCATCGCCTTTTCGACCGCCGAACGGCTCAAGGAAACCTTTCGCGTCATCGCGCCCGCGGTGCTGCTGATTGCGGGCGGGCAGGCGCTGCTCAACACCGGCGGCGGGACGATGCTCATCGCGCTGCTTAGCCTGGTGATGCTGTTCGTCGTCGCGGTCGCGCTCCATGATTATCTTTATCACCTGCGCCCAGCGCCGCAGCATCTGACGCTCTTCTATCTCATCATGTCGGCGGGCGGCGTGGCCGGCGGGCTGTTCGCTGCGCTGTTCGCGCCGCTGCTGTTCGACTGGGTCTATGAGCATCCGATCCTCGTGCTCGCCGCCGCGATGCTCGTGCCGCTGCCCGCGCTGCTGCCGTGGGACACATGGCTCAAGGTCCCGCCGAAACAGGCGCTGCGGATGGTCGTGCTGATGCTCGCCATCGCAGCTTTCGCCTGCTGGCAATTGATGGCGAACTGGTCGGGCACCTTTACCGACGGCAATGGCGTGTGGGCGGGCATCATCCTGCTTGTCGGGCTGCTCGTGATCGGCTGGCGCTGGGCCTATATCGCCGCGCTCGCGATGCTGATGCTGGGTGTCGGCGGGCTCGATACGTTGAAGGCCGGCGCCGACGGCATGCGCGTGCGCAGCTATTTCGGCGTCTATACGGTCACCGACGACCCGAGCCGCGACCAGCGGCGCCTCGCGCACGGAACCACCCTGCACGGGTTGCAGAGCACCGATCCGAAGCTGCGGACGCTGCCGACCACCTATTATGGCTATCAGTCGGGGGTCGGGCTGACGCTGCGCAAGGCCGAGGCGCTGGCCGGGCCGAACGCCGCGATCGGCATCGTCGGCCTCGGCGCCGGGACGCTTGCCTGCTATCGCAAGCCGGGGCAGCAGTGGACGATCTTCGAGATCGATCCGGCGATGGTCGCGATCGCCCGCGATCCGTCGAAATTCACCTATTTGTCCGACTGCGCGGGCGATACGCCGATCGTGCTGGGCGACGCGCGCCTGCAGCTCGAAAAGCACGCCCCCGCGAGCTTCGACATCCTCGTCATCGACGCCTTTTCGTCGGACGCGATTCCGCTCCACCTGCTCACCAAGGAAGCGATCGGCATTTACGCCCGGGCGCTGAAACCCAATGGCGTGCTGCTGATCCATATTTCGAACCGCTTCTTCGGGCTCGAGCCGGTGCTCGCGGCCGAGGCGAAGGCGCGCGGCTGGAGCACGGCGATCCGCCTCGATCCGGGGCCGGAGGGCAAGGATTTCGGTCTGCTGACCCCGTCGAACTGGGTCGCGCTGACCGCGACGCCGCAGCGGCTGGAACAGTTGACCGGCGGCATCCGGCCGCGCAAGGATCAGGCCAAGGATGACGCCTGGGTCCCGCTCCGGTCGACCGCCAACTTCGATCGCTGGACGGATGATTATGCCTCGACCCTGCCGGTGCTGATGTGGCGCCATGTGTTCGGACAGAAAGAAGAATGACCTACCGCGACGCCAGCATCATCAGCGTCAACGGCAAGACGCCGCAGATCGACCCCAGCGCCTTTATCGCGCCGGGGTGTCGGATCATCGGCGACGTGACGATCGGCGCTGACGTCAGCATCTGGTATAATTGCGTGCTGCGCGCCGACGTCAGCCACATCGTGATCGGCGCGCGCTCGAACATCCAGGACGGCAGCGTCGTCCATTGCGACGGCCCGATGCCGCACCGGCCCGACGGCTTTCCGACGATCATCGGCGAGGATGTACTGATCGGCCATATGGCGATGGTACATGGCTGCACGCTCGCGGACCGGGCGTTCGTCGGGCTGAAGGCGACGGTGATGAACGGGTGCCGCATCGGCAGCGACGCGATGCTGGCGGCGGGAGCGCTGCTGACCGAGAACAAGGAAATTCCTGACCGTGAACTCTGGGCCGGGGCGCCCGCGCGCCGCGTGCGCGAGATCGACGATGCGCAGGCGGCGGGTATGCAGATGGGCGTCGCGCATTATGTGATGAACGGCCGCATGCACAAGGCGGCGCTCGAGGGCTGATCACCCACGAGAAAGGGCGCCCCGGTCTCCCGCGGCGCCCCTCGTTTGCCGTTGCGGCGGCTTAGCTGAAGTTCACCATCGCATAGAGCATCGGGATCGACAGCAGGGTGTTGGTCCGCGAAAAGATCATCGCGGTTTTGGCGGCCTTCGCCTTGGTCGCATCGTCAGCCTCGACAATGCCCAGCGCCTTCTTCTGGTTCGGCCAGATCACGAACCAGACGTTGAACGCCATGATCAGGCCCAGCCACATGCCGACGCCGATCAGCTTGTAGGGGTCCTGCAGGCCCAATGCGGGCGCCAGATATTTCGCATGACCCGCGATCGCGAGGCCCAGCAGCACGGTGATCAGCGCCGCCCAGCGGAACCAGAAGAGCGCGGCGGGCGCGATATGCTTCGATACGCCGGGTTTCAGTTCGGCCGGAATCTTGGGCATCGTCGGGATCTGGACGAAGTTGAAGTAATAGAGCAGGCCGATCCACAGTACGCCGAAGAAAGTGTGCAGCCAGCGCATGACGGCGTTGCCGGCAGCGATGCCATCTTCGAAATTCTGGCCGTTGAGGCACAGCATCAATATGATCGCGAGCACCAGCCCCGCGCCCAATACGGCGTGAAGATTTCCGAAAAACTTGTCCATTTGCATTCCCCCATTTTGTCTCGGCAACCTTCATGGATCAGGTACCGGTGCGCCGCTATGCCAGCGACGGGGGGTGGGCTCAAGCTTGCTTGTCGGCCGCGGGTTCGTCGGGGACGGCAAGGCCGTTCTTCAGCATCAGCGGCACCTGGCTGAAGGTGAAGAGGAAGGAGAGGGCGGTGACGCCCCACACCTTGATCGTCAGCCATAGATCAAAGCTCATCTGCTTCGCCTGAATGAGCTCGTACATCACATGGTTGGCGATGCCGAGCGCGGCGAAGAAGATGCCCCAGTTGCGCGAGAGCAGGAGCCAGCCGCGGTCGGTGAGCCCTTCGAGCGCCGACTGGAGCAGATATTTGAGCATCGGCTTGCCGAACCACCAGCCACCGAGGAGGATCGCTGCGAAAGCGCCGTAGATGATCGTCGGCTTCATCACGATGAAGCGCTCGTCGTGGAACCAGATCGTCAGCGCGCCGAAGCCGAGGACGAGCAGGCTCGACATCCAGAGCATCGGGGAAATCTTGCCGAGCTTCCATTTCGACACCGCCATCGCGACGATGATCGCCACCATGAAGGCGACCGTGCCCTTGATCGCGGCGGTGGTCGCCGCGAAGGCGCCTTGGCCGCCCGATGACAGCTTGTAGGCGATGAAGAAGATCAGCAGCGGCCCGAAGTCGATCGCGAAATTCAGCCAGCCATGCTTCGCCGGCGGCGGTGCGGGGATCGTCTCGGGGCCGCCCGGAAGCTGGTCGATCTGGTTGAGCTGATCGCTCATCTTATGTTTCCTGCAATAATGCCCGCGATCTCGTCCGCATCGAACGGGCGAAGGTCGTCGATGGTTTCACCGATACCGATCGCGTGAATGGGAAGGCCGTGGCGCTCGGCCGCGGACACGAGAACGCCGCCGCGCGCGGTACCGTCGAGCTTGGTCATGACGAGCCCCGTGACGCCCGCGACTTCGCGGAACACGTCGATCTGCGACAGTGCATTCTGCCCCGTCGTCGCGTCGAGCACCAGCACGACATCGTGCGGCGCGGCGGGGTTGAGGCGGCCAAGGACGCGCTTGATCTTGGCGAGCTCGTCCATCAGTTCGCGCTTGTTCTGAAGCCGCCCGGCGGTGTCGACGATCAGCACGTCGATCCCGGTCGCGGTCGCCTGTTTGACCGCGTCGAACACGATGCCGGCGCTGTCGCCGCCTTCGGGCCCCGCCATGATCGGCACGCCAAGCCGCTCGGCCCAGACCTTCAATTGCCCGATCGCGGCGGCGCGGAAGGTATCGCCCGCGACGAGCATCACGCCATAATCCTGTTCCTGGAACAGGTGCGCGAGCTTGGCGATCGTCGTGGTCTTGCCCGACCCGTTGACCCCGATCACCAGGATGACCTGCGGGCGCGGGAAGGCGTCGATGTCGAGCGGTTCGGCGACCGGGCGCAGCACCGCGGCGATTTCCTCTGCCACGACCTTGCGCAGTTCATCGGTGCCGTTCGCGGCGACGTCACGGCGCTCGGACAGGCGGTCGCGGATGCGCGTCGCCATCGCGGGGCCGAGGTCGGCGGTGATCAGCGCTTCCTCGATCCGGTCGAGGTCGTCGTCGTCGAGCCGCGACTTGCCGGTCAGCCCGGCGAGATTCTCGCCGAGCCGTTCGGAGGTGCGGCGAAATCCGCCGAGCAGCCTTTCGCTCCAGCTGGCGCCGCTCATGCCGCGATATTCTGTTCGATGGGGGTGGCGATCATGCGGTCTCCGTCGCGTGCGGTCATCAGCACGTCGATGATGGTGCCGGGCGCCGCCGATGCGGTGAGCGTCACGGCGGTGAAATTTTCGGCATGCCCGCTCGCCCCGTCGCGCTCGACGAGCATCGCGGCGGTGCGGCCAACCTGCGTCTCGATCCAGGTCTGGCGGCGCAGCGCATTGGCCTCGCGCAACGTCGCGGCGCGCTCGCGGGCTATGCTGCGGCCGACTTGCGGCATGCGCGCGGCGGGCGTTCCGGCGCGCGGGCTGTAAGGAAAGATATGGCCGAAGATGATGTCGCAATCGTCAATCAGCGCTAGCGAATTGGCGAACATCGCGTCGTCCTCGGTCGGGAAGCCGGCGATCAGGTCGGCACCGATCGCGATCTCGGGGCGCGCGGCTTTCAGGCGCTGCACCAGCGCCACCGCGTCGGCGCGGCGGTGGCGGCGCTTCATGCGCGTCAGCACCATATCGTCGCCCGCCTGCAGCGACAAATGGACGTGCGGCATCACGCGCTTTTCCTGCGTCAGCAGCGCGAACAGCGCATCGTCGATGCGGTTCGGATCGAGCGAAGAGAGACGGAGACGGGTGATCGGCAGCGCCAGCAACGCTTCGATCAGCGCGGCGAGCGTCGTACCGCTGTCGTCGCCATAGCTGGCAAGGTCGACGCCGGTCAGGATGATTTCGCGCTGGCCTCGGTCGAGCGCGGTACGGGCGGATGCCAGCACGGCATCGACGCCTGCCGATCGCGCCGTGCCGCGCGCCAGCACCGTCGCGCAGAAGGTGCAGCTATGCGAGCAACCGGTCTGGACGCCAAGAAAGGCGCGAGCATGATCTGCGCCCGAGAGGGCGGGGGTGTAAGGCAATGGGCCGGGTTCGGCCGCCTCGCCGCCATAGCTTTGGGCAAGCCCCTTGGCGTCATTGCGGACAACGCGCGCGCCCATTTCGGTGAAACGCCCGGCTTCGAGTTCCGCCGCGCATCCCGTCACCACAACTTCGGCACCCGACCGTTCGCGAAGTGCGCGGCGCACCGCCTGCCGCGCCTGCCGCACCGCTTCGTCGGTCACCGCGCAGCTGTTGAACACGATCGTGTCGCGCACACCCGCGGCCTTGGCGGCGGACCGAATGGCCTCGCCCTCGGCGATGTTCAGCCGGCAACCGAAATTGACGACCTCGACCGGGTCGGCGAGGGAAGCGCTCATCCGAACTGCGCCCAGTCGGTCTCGCCCTCATAGACGCGCGTCGCGGCGCCGCTCATCACGATCGGCGCGCCCGGCGTCCAGCGGATCACAAGGTCGCCGCCGGGTAGCGATACCGTCACGGGCGATTGAACAAGGCCGGCGCGGATCGCCGCGACCGCGGTCGCGCAGGCGCCGGTGCCGCAGGCCTGCGTGAGGCCCACGCCGCGTTCCCAGACACGAAGCTGGAGCTGATTCTCGCCGTCGAGGCTTGCGACATTGACGTTGACGCGTTCGGGGAACAGCGGGTCGGTCTCGATCCGCGGCCCCAGTTCGTCCAGCGCGACGGCATCGGCTTCGGGCACGAAGAAAACGATATGCGGATTGCCGACATTGACTCCGGCGCCATGTTCGAGCTCGTCCCACGCGACGGGCATGTCGCGCGTGTCCATTGGCATCGCCAGCGGGATAAGCTCCCAATCGAAGACGGGCTCGCCCAGCGTCACTTCGGCGCCGCCGTCGGCCGGCGTGACGCGCAGCATCCCGCCCAGCGTTTCGATCACCGCAGGCTTGGCCAGCAGCGTCGCGACGCAGCGGGTCGCGTTGCCGCACGCCTCGACCTCGCCGCCGTCGGCGTTGAAGATGCGCATCTTGACGTCGGCGCTCGCCGACGGTTCGAGCAGGATCAGCTGGTCGCACCCGATGCCGTGGCGTCGGTCTGCGATCGCATGCGCGCGCGCCGGCGTCATCTCGACGCCATGCTCGCGCGCGTCGATCACGACGAAGTCGTTGCCGAGGCCGTGCATCTTGGTGAAGCGGTCTGCCATAGTCCGCGCATGTAAGGGCGCGGCGCGGCGAAGTCTAGCGATGCGCGGGCATTACGCCGTCTTGCGCAGCGGTTCGGTGTCGCTGGCGTCGGGGCCGGCAGGCGGCACCATCGGCGCGCGGAGCAGACCGCGGTCGGCGAGGAGCAGCGCGGTGTCGGCGGCCGATGCGGCGCGGCCATAATACCAGCCCTGTCCCTTGGCGCAGCCGAGCCGCGTCAATTCGATCGCGGTTGCCTCATCCTCGACGCCCTCGGCGGTGATGGGCATGGCGAGGCTTTCGCCGAGGCGGACGATCGCGACAACGATCGCCTGCGCGTCGGCGCTGCCGCGCATCGCGGCGACGAAGCTGCGGTCGATCTTGATGCGGTCGAAGGGCAGCGCGCGCAGATGCGACAGCGAGCTGTAGCCGGTGCCGAAATCGTCGAGGCTCAAGGACACGCCCTGATTCTTGAGGCTGGTGACGATCGAGCGCACCAGCGGCAGATTTTCGAACAGCGAGCTTTCGGTGATCTCGACCTCGAGCTGGCTCGCCGGGAAGCCCGCTTCGACGAGCAATTTGGTCAGCCGCTGGCTGAACCAGGGGTCCTTGAGTTGCTGCGGCGAGATATTGACCGCGAGCGTGATCGACGGATCCCAGCTCTTGGCGATCTCCATCGCGTTGCGGATCACCTGCAGCGACAATTCGCCGATCAGGCCGCTTTCCTCGGCAATGGGAATGAAGCGTTCAGGCGGGATCATGCCATATTCGGGAGATTCCCAGCGCATCAGCATCTCGAATCCGACGAGGCGGCCGGTCGCGATATCGACCTGCGGTTCGAAATGGGGGACAAACTCGCCGCGCGGCATGCCGTCGCGGATACCGGTTTCGATCTGATTGCGGACCTGCACGGCCATCTCCATTCCGGCTTCGAACCAGCAATAGCGGTTCCGGCCTTCGTCCTTGCAATGATACATGGCGATGTCGGCCTGACGCACCATCGTTTCCATCGTCACGCTGGCGTCGGTCGACAGCGCAATGCCGAGCGAGGCGCCGATACGGATCTGCTGCGCGTCGTGCGTGACCGAATCCTCGAGCGCGGCGACAAGCTCGGCGGCGAGTGCGTCGATATTGGCGCGCGCTGCGGGTTCATACACAAGCATCGCGACAAACTCGTCGCCGCCAAGGCGCGCGCGCGCGGCGCTGGGCGGCAGAACGGCGCTGATGCGCTCGGCTGCGACCTGGAGCACCCGGTCGCCTGCGGCATGGCCGTGAATGTCGTTGACCGTCTTGAAATGGTCGAGATCGAGCAGGAACAACGCGACATGGCGCCGTTCGGCCGCTGCGGTCGAAATCAGCTGCTGCCCCGTCGCGAGCAAGGCGCGGCGGTTGAGGAAGCCGGTCAGCGGGTCGGTGTCGGCCAGATAGCGGGCGCGCTGCTCGGCCTCGGTGCGTTCGCGAATTTCGCGGTTGAGGTCTTCATAGCGGCGCCAGCCGAAGAGGATCAGCGCGACATTGAGGATCAGCGCGGCGGACAGCGCCTTGTCGGGGCCGCCGCCGATGCCGATCAGCGTCTGCACCACGGCCTGCATCACATTGCTGCCGGTACCGACGAAAAGCAGGATCGCGGCGACCACGATACCACCCGCGAGCACATCGCGCCTGGCGTCTTCGCTGCGGTCCCGTGGCTTTGCCGTCACTGTCATTGGTTTTTTCCCCACCATCGGGCCATATATGGCCGCGAGCGGTGAAATTTGCGTTAAGTGGGGCACGACGAGCGACTTGCCTTTCGAGCCGCATTTGCGTAAGGGGCCCGCGCACCGCCGCGCTTTTGGGGCGGGGCATATCGACATCCGCGACGGAAACACTGTCCACGGATACCGCTGGTTGGCGAGGTTTCGCTCACCGGCGTGTTTTGCGTTGCGGTCGTCAGAAGGGACTTTTTAGGCGCATGTTCGACAGTCTGAGCAATCGGCTTGGCGATGTTTTCGGAAAGCTCCGCGGCCGCGGTGCGCTGACCGAGGCTGACGTGCGCGCCGCGATGCGCGAAGTGCGAATCGCCTTGCTCGAGGCCGACGTCGCGCTGCCCGTCGTGCGCAGCTTCATCGATCAGGTCACCGACCTTGCGATCGGCGCCAATGTCCTGCGCTCGGTCACCCCGGGGCAACAGGTCGTCAAGATCGTCAGCGACGCGCTGACCGAGATGCTCGGCTCCGAAACCGCCGAGCTGGACCTCGCCGTCACCCCGCCCGCGGTGATCATGATGGTCGGCCTTCAGGGCTCCGGTAAGACCACCACGACTGCAAAGATCGCGAAGCGGCTCAAGGAAAAAGAACGCAAGAAGGTGCTGATGGCGTCGCTCGACGTCAATCGCCCCGCCGCGCAGGAACAGCTTGCCGTCCTCGGCACCCAGATCGACGTCGCGACCCTCCCGATCGTCGCGGGGCAAGGCCCGGTCGAGATCGCCCAGCGCGCACTGCAGGCCGCGAAGCTCCAGGGCTTCGACGTCCTGATGCTGGACACCGCGGGCCGGCTCCACGTCGATCAGCAGCTGATGGACGAGATGCAGGCGGTGTCGCGCGCCGCGAACCCGGCCGAAACCCTGCTCGTCGTCGACAGCCTGACCGGTCAGGACGCGGTACAGGTCGCGCAGCGCTTCACCGACCAGGTACCGCTCACCGGCGTCGTGCTCACCCGCATGGACGGCGACGCGCGCGGCGGTGCCGCGCTCTCGATGCGCGCGGTCACCGGCAAGCCGATCAAGTTCGCGGGCACGGGCGAAAAGCTCGACGGGCTAGAACTCTTCCAGCCGTCGCGTATCGCGGGCCGCATCCTCGGCATGGGCGACGTCGTCAGCCTTGTCGAACGCGCCGCCGAAACGATCCAGGCCGAAGAGGCCGAGGCGATGGCGGCGAAGATGGCCAAGGGCCTCTTCGACCTCAACGACCTGCGCACCCAGCTCAACCAGATGCGCCGCATGGGCGGCCTCGGTGCGCTCGCCGGGATGATCCCCGGCATGAAGAAGGCGCAGGCGGCGATGGCGCAGAGCGGCACCGACGACAAGATGCTGATCCACTTCGACGCGATCATGGGATCGATGACCCCCAAGGAGCGCGCGAAGCCCGAGATCATTACGG
>CAUUIU010000049.1:0-13391 GCA_963545025.1 uncultured Sphingopyxis sp.
AGCTTCGTCGGCAGCGTCAGATGTGTATAAGAGACAGGCGCAGCTCACCGGCAGCGGCGCCGGGCTGATCGGCGCGCGCGATTTCGCGCGGCAGATTTTCGACCTCGCGTTGCTGCGCGAACTGGTCGGGGTCGGGCGCGGGCTCGTCGACAATGCGCTCGACACCAGCGAGCGCGTCGACCCGCAATCGCAGATCGAGGAAGCCGAAACCGCGCTTTACCGCGTCGCGGGCGGCGAGGCCGAGATGGGGACGGTCAAAAGCTTCAGCGCCGCGAGCCTCACTGCGCTCCAGGCGGCGGAGCGCGCGCTCAATTCGGGCGGCCATTTATCGGGGATCACGACGGGCATCGGCAGCATGAACGCCAAGATCGGCGGCATGCACAACAGCGACTTGATGATCCTCGCGGGACGTCCGGGCATGGGCAAGACCTCGCTCGCGACCAATATCGCCTACAACGCCGCCGAACGCTTCCGCCGCGACGAGGAGGACGGTATCCCGCCCGAGAAGAATATGGGCGCAAAGGTCGCTTTCTTCAGCCTCGAAATGTCGGCCGACCAGCTTGCGACGCGCGTGCTCGCCGAACAGTCGGGGGTGTCGGGCGAGGCGCTGCGCATGGGCAAGATCAGCAAGGACCAGTTCCAGCAGCTGTCGCGCGCGGCACAGGCGCTTCAGACACTTCCCTTGTTCATCGACGACACGCCCGGCCTGACCATTGCCGGCCTACGGACCCGGGCCAGGCGCTTGCAGCGCCGGCACGGGATCGGCTTCATCGTGGTCGACTATCTTCAACTGCTTCAGGGGTCGTCGAAGAGCGGCGACAATCGTGTGCAGGAAATTTCTGAAATTTCACGTGGACTCAAAACGTTGGCGAAAGAACTTAATGTTCCGGTGATGGCGCTGTCGCAGCTCAGCCGTCAGGTCGAAAGCCGCGAGGACAAGCGTCCGCAGCTGTCCGACCTTCGCGAATCGGGCTCGATCGAACAGGACGCCGACATGGTTCTCTTCGTGTTCCGCGAGGATTATTATGTCGCGGCGAAGGAGCCCAAGCGTCCCGTCGAGGGCGACGATGTGAAGATCCACGCGCAGCACGAAGAATGGGCGGCCGAAATGGAACGCGTCTTCGGCCTAGCCGAAGTGATCGTCGCGAAATCGCGTCACGGCTCGACCGGCAAGGTGCGTATGCACTTCGAGGCGAAGACCACGAAGTTCAGCGACCTCGCCGACGACAGCATGGCTTACGACGACTATGAGTGAGGCGGGTCAGAATGCCGGATCGTTCGCCGGATCGTCGTCGATCGGCGACACCACTTCGTGAATGCCACATTCGGTCTTGTCCCAACCCCGCCAGCGGCCCGAGCGCGGGTCTTCGCCGGGCTGGACTCGCGACGTGCAGGGCGAGCAGCCGATCGAGGGATAGCCTTCGGCCTCGAGCGGGTGACGCGGCAGGTCGTGCGCTTCGAAATAGGCGTCGAGGTCGGCGCGCGTCCAGTTGGCGAGCGGATTGAACTTGAGGCGGCCGCTGTTGCCGTCGAGCTCGAAGCGGGGCAGGCCGGTGCGCGTTGCCGATTGGAAACCCTTGCGGCCGGTGATCGACGTGTCAAAATCGGTCAGCGCCTTTTCTAGCGGCTTGACCTTGCGGATTTCGCAGCAGCCGTCGGGATCGTAGGACCAGCGCAGCTCGGTCGCGTCCTTCTTGGTCAGATCCTCGGGATCGGGCATCAGGTTGACGATGTTGAGCCCCAGTCGCGCCGCCAATTCGTCGCGGTAAGCAAGCGTTTCGGGGAAATGCTTGCCGGTGTCGAGGAACAGCACCGGCATGTCGGGCGCGACCTGCGCCACCAGATGCAGCAGCACGGCGCTTTCGGCGCCAAAGCTGGAGACGATCGCGGTTTCGCCTAGCAGGCCTGCGCCGATCACGCTCGCGACGACTTCGGCGGCGTCTTGGCCGCGGAAGAGGTTGTTGAGACGGATCACGTCCGCGTTGGTAAAGCGCGGCGCCACGTCGATCCGGTCGCGCGTTCGGTCGTGCGGAGAGGTCTTCACGTCAGCCATGCCTCAGCTTCCATATCGGCACAGCACCGTCGGCGGCGCCTTGATAATGTTCGGGCCAGCGCGATAGCGCGGCCTCGACATCGGCCGGATTGAGATCCTTTTCGGCCGCGAAGCTGTCGAAGCCGCAGCGCTTCATATAGGCGATCTGGTCGACGAGCACGTCGCCCTGAGCGCGGAGTTCGCCGGCATAACCCGCCTCGCGCAGGATGCGCGCCGACGAATAGCCGCGCCCGTCCCGAAACTTGGGAAAGGCGACCTCGATCAGCTTCAGCCGGTCGAGATAGGGGATGAGCGCGCGCGCATCCTCATCTGATTCGAGCCGCACTGCGGTCGCGTTCGACTGCGACAGGAAGGCGTCGAGCGTGACGCAGGGTTCTTCGCCTTGCGTATCGAGCTGGGCGTCAGTCATGCGGCGTCTCCGGAAATGCGGGCGATTACCTTGATTTCGAAGGTGAAGCCGGCGAGCCATGTCACGCCGACGGCGGTTATATTGGGATAGGGCTTCTCGCCCCAATTCGCCCCGAGTACCGGGAAGATCGTCTCGAAATGCTTGTCGGGATCGATCATGAACAAGGTCACATCGACGACGTCGTCGAAGCTCGACCCGGCGGCTTTCAGGATCGCGTTCAAATTGTCGAACGCCAGCTGCACCTGTGCTGCAAGATCGGGCTCGGGCGAGCCGTCGGCCCGCGCTCCGACCTGACCCGACACGAACAGGAAACCGTTCGATCGTATCGCGGGCGAATAGCGATGCGCCTCGTAAAGAGCGTGGGGTTCGGGCGGGAAAACCGCGTCGCGCTCAGCCATAGATCGCTTCCTTGAAGGGGGCCATGCCGACGCGGCGGAAGGTGTCGACGAAACGCTCGCCCTCGGTTCGCGTCGCAAGATATTTGTCGGTGACGCGCTCGATCGCGTCGACGATACCGTCTTCATCGAAGCCGGGACCGGTGATCGTGCCGAGGCTGACGTCTTCCGCGCCCGATCCACCGAGCAAAAGCTGGTAGTTTTCAGTGCCTTTTCGGTCGACGCCGAGGATGCCGATATGGCCGGCGTGGTGGTGGCCGCAGGCGTTGATGCAGCCCGAAATCTTGAGCTTTAGTTCGCCAAGGTCGCGCTGCCGCGCCGGGTCGGCGAAGCGTTGCGCGATCTTCTGCGCGACCGGGATCGAGCGCGCGTTGGCGAGGCTGCAATAATCGAGTCCCGGGCAGGCGATGATGTCGCTGATCAGGTCGAGGTTCGGCGCGCCGAGCCCTGCTTCGTCGAGCGCCTGCCATACGGTATAAAGATCGGCCTTGCGGACATGCGGCAGTACGATGTTCTGCGCGTGCGTCACGCGCAGCTCGTCGTGGCTGTATTTCTCCGCAAGGTCGGCCATCAGGTCGATCTGCGCCGATGACGCATCGCCGGGGATGCCGCCCAATGGCTTCAGGCTGATGTTGACGATCGCATGGCCGGGAACTTTGTGCTTTGCGACATTCTGGTCGACCCACACCGCGAAATCGGGGTCGCTGCGGTCGATGTCATCCGAAGACGACGCGTCGAGCGGCGGCAGCGCGAATTGCGCCGCGATGCGGTCGAACTCAGCCTTCGGCGGGTCGATGCCCAGCGATTTCACATGGGCGAATTCTTCTTCGACCTGGCGGCGATATTCGTCGGCGCCTAGCTCGTGGATCAGGATCTTGATCCGCGCCTTGTAGATATTGTCGCGGCGGCCGTAGCGGTTGTAGACGCGCAGGCACGCCTCGGCATAGCTCAGCATGTCGTCGAGCGGCACGAAATCCTTGATCAGCGGCGCGATCATCGGGGTACGGCCCATGCCGCCGCCGACGTAAAAAGCGGCGCCGTGCTGCCCGTCCTTCTCGACGATCTGGATACCGATGTCGTGAAGGCGCATTGCGGCGCGATCTTCGTTCGCCGCGATCACGGCAATCTTAAATTTGCGCGGCAAATAGCTGAATTCGGGATGGAAGCTCGACCATTGACGCAGAAGTTCGGCCCACGGGCGCGGATCGGCGATTTCGTCGGCGGCGGCGCCGGCCCATTGGTCCGAGCTGATGTTGCGGATGCAATTGCCGCTGGTCTGGATCGCGTGCATCTCGACCGATGCGAGGTCGGCAAGGATCGCGGGCGCATCCTCCAGCTTGATCCAGTTATACTGGATATTCTGGCGCGTGGTGAAATGGCCGTAATCGCGGTCGTACTTGCGCGCGATATGCGCGAGCATGCGCATCTGGCGACTATCGAGCGTCCCATAAGGCACCGCGACGCGCAGCATATAGGCGTGAAGCTGCAGATAGAGGCCGTTCATCAGGCGCAGCGGCTTGAACTGGTCCTCGGTAATCTCGCCCGCGAGGCGGCGGCGCACCTGGTCGCTGAATTCGGCGACGCGGGCATCGACCATCGCATGGTCATATTCGTCATATTTGTACATGTCAGATCACCCAGTCGCCGGCCGCGGGATCGGCGGGTTTTAACGTCAGGTCGGGGCGCACGGTCGGGCCGAGCGCGCGGATACGGTCTTTGATATGCGCGGGGCGCGGGCCGTCGGCGGTTTGCTCGCCGTTGATGATATAGGGCGCGTTGACGCGGCGCGCGCCTTCCTCGGCGGCAAGGATCGCTTCGCCCTGTTCGCCGACGTCGGCGGCGTCCTCGATATGCAGCGACCAGTCGGCGCCGGTCCACCAGGTAACAAATCCTGTTTTCAGGTCATTGCCCGTCAGCAGCTTCATGTGAAATCCCCTATTTGTTCGGCGACGCCCGGCGCGCCGAGGCAGTCGAGCGCGTCGGCGCGCGCAGCGACCTTGCCGACGATGATCAGCGACGGGCTTTGAACCTTTTCGCGCGCAACGAGGTCGCCGAGATCGGTCAGCAGGGTGCGGAGGACGCGGGCATCAGCAGTCGTGCCGCGCTCGATCACCGCCACGGGCAGATCGGGCGAGACGCCATCGGCGATCAGCTTGTCGGCGATCGCCGTCGCGGTCGCGAGGCCCATGTAGATGACTAGCGTGCGGCCATGTCCCGCAAGGCCTGACCAATCCTGGTCGGTCAGATCCTTACACTGGCCGGCGACGAAGCTGACCGCGCTCGCGTCTTCGCGGTGGGTGAGGGGGAGGCCCGCCTGCGCGGCGCAGCCCGCGGCTGCGGTAATGCCGGGGACGACTTCGCAGGCAATGCCAGCTTTGCGCGCGCCGTCGAGTTCTTCGCCGCCACGGCCGAAAATGAACGGATCGCCGCCTTTCAGGCGTACGACCTGCTTGCCCGCCAGTGTCTCGCGGACGAGCAATTCGTTGATCAGTTCCTGCTTCATTGTGTGACGGCTGCGCTGCTTGGCGACGCTGATGCGCTCGACATGGTCCGGAATCAGCGCGAGTACGCCTTCGCTGACGAGCCCGTCGTGGACGACGAGATCGGCGATTTCGAACAGCCGCGCCGCGCGCAGCGTCAGCAAATCGGGGTCGCCGGGGCCGGCGCCGACGAGCCACAGCTTGCCGGCAGGGGGCAGAGTCTTTTCCATGGTTGGTAGATGGGCCGCCGTCCCCCATCTAGCAAAGCAGGCTTTTTTGGCCCCAATGAAGCGAAACTTGGGGTGGGCTAATTGTAGCTCTTGCGCACCAGCTGCGAGCCTTCGGGATCGCGCAAGCCGACGCCGATCGAGGCGCGCATCGCGTCGCTTTCGGAGCTTGCGACGGGATAGGCGCAATAGTCCGCGGCGTAAAAGGCGCTCGGCCGGTGATTGCCCGACAGGCCTATCCCGCCAAAGGGCGCTGCCGAGGAGGCGCCGTTGGTCGGCCGGTTCCAGTTGATCACGCCCGCTCGGGCATTGGCCCAGAACTGGTCGTAAAGCTGCGGCGTGCCGCCGATCAGTGACGCCGACAGGCCAAAGCTTGTATTGTTCGCCTCGGCGATCGCCGCCTCGAAACTGTCGACGCGGATCACCTGCAACAGCGGCCCGAACAGCTCGACGTCGGGACGCTCGGGCATCGACGTCACATCGATGATCCCGGGGGTCAGGAAAGGCCGGCCGGCGACCGGCCGGGTCATGTGGCGGATTACCTGGCCGCCGTTCGACATCAGGATGAGGAAGCTTTCGGTCAGATGGTCCGCCGCCTCATTGTCGATCACCGGCCCCATATAGGGCGCGGGGTCGGCGTGCGGGTGATCGACGATCAGCCGGCCGGCGAGCGTCTTGACCTCTTCGATCAGCCCGTCGGCGAGGCTGTTCTTGACGATCAGCCGCCGCGCATTGCTGCACCGCTGTCCGGCGCTAAGGAAGGCCGACTGGACGACGAGGATCGCGGCGGTACGCACGTCGGCGGTATCCCAAACGACGATCGGATTGTTGCCGCCCATTTCCAGCGCGAGCATCTTGCCTGGTTTGTCGGCAAACTGGCGGTTCAATGCAACGCCGGTGCGCGCTGATCCGGTAAAGAGCAGCCCGTCGATTCCGGCATGTCCCGCGAGCAACTTGCCGGTATCGGGGCCGCCGATGATCAGCCGCAGCACCTCTTTCGGTACCCCGGCGCTGTGGAACAGGTCGACCAGCATCGCGCCGACCGCCGGGGTCTTTTCTGACGGTTTGAACAGCACCGAGTTTCCCGCGAGCAGCGCGGGTACTATATGCCCGTTGGGCAGGTGCGCGGGGAAATTATAGGGCCCGAGCACCGCCAGCGCGCCGTGCGGCTTGTGCCGCACCGCATTGCGTAGCCCCATCGCACCCTCGATGCGTCGATTGGGGGTGCGCTCGGCATAGGCCTTCACCGAAATATCGACCTTGTTCGCCACCGATTCGACCTCGGTGCGCGCTTCCCATAGCGGCTTTCCGGTTTCGCGCGCGATCAGGTCGGCGAGCGCCTCGCCCTCGGCCTTCACCCGGTCGGCAAAGCGGCGCAGCGTTTCGGAGCGGAAGGTGACGGCCCTCGCGGCCCATTCGGGCCAGGCGGCCCGCGCGATGGCGACTTCCTCGCCGACATCGCTGACCGCGCCGCGCCACAGTTCTTCGCCGGTCGCGGGTTCGAAGGAAATCAGTTCTTCGCTCATGGTCGCTTGCCTCTTATCGGTGAAAGCGGGTGGCGGCAACCTGCGTGGCGGCGATCGCATGACGGATCGCTTGCACCGCAAGCGCTGGTTCGCGATAGACGCGGACGGACGTCTGAACGGAAGGGAGCCCGCGATTTCGGCACGACAGGATCATCGCCGCGACTGGGCCGACCATTATTGGTGGTCGGGCGATGGCGTACGGCTGCATGCGCGCGTCTATGCGGGACCGCCTGGGACCGAGGGGGCGCCGCCGATCCTGTTCATGCCGGGGCTGGCACGCAACGCCCGCGATTTCGAGGATCTCGCCCCGCATGTGGCGCAGCGGCGCAAGGTGATCGTCATCGAATTCCGTGGCCGCGGTGAGAGCGCCTATGCCAAGGACCCGATGACCTATGTCCCGCTGACCTATGTCCAGGACGTCGTCGCGATGCTCGACGAAATGGGGATCACGCGCTTCGCGGCGATCGGCACCTCGCTTGGCGGTCTCGTCGCGATGCTGCTCGCGGCGACGCAGCAGGGGCGGCTGGTCGGCGCGGTGCTGAACGACGTCGGGCCCGAGTTGCAGACCGCGGGACTTTCGCGCATCCGCGATTATATCGGCGCGGGGGGCAGCCAGCCGACGTGGATCCACGCCGCGCGCGCCTTTGCCGAGCTCAATGGCGCGGTCTATCCGGGCTATGAAATCCACGACTGGCTGCGCCTGACCAAGCGCACCCATCGGCTGACCGCCGAAGGGCGCATCGTCACCGATTATGACAAGCAGATCGCAGCGCCGCTGCGCGCGCCGGGCGGCAGCGATGCCGGGATCGACCTTTGGCCCGCCTATCAGTCCCTCGGGGCGATTCCGTTGCTCGTGCTGCGCGGGGCGCATTCCGACATATTGTCCGACGCTGCTGCGCAGAAGATGGTGGCGGCGCTGCCGAATGCGAAGCTGACCGAGGTGCCCGGTGTCGGCCATGCGCCGACGATGGACGAGGCCGAGGCGCGGGCCGCGATCGATGCCTGGGTCGCGGAGCTGCCGGCTTCGTGACCGAAGGCCGCGAACCCGTTCGCATCCTCCACCTCCATTCGAGCTTTTCGCTCGGCGGCAAGGAGGCGCGCGCGGTCCGGCTGATGAACCTGATGGGCGGCCGCGCGCGGCATGTGATCCTGTCGGCGGTACCCGACGCGCTCGGAGCCCGCGATGCGATCGATCCGGGCGTCGATGCCGCCTTTCCCGCCGATGCGCCGGCGCTGCACGGCAAGCCGGGACCGGCGCGCTACCGTGCGCTTGCGCGCTACATGCGCCAATTCGATTTGGTGCTGAGCTATAATTGGGGATCTATGGACGGGGTGATGGCGCACCGCCTGTTCGCGCCTTTTGGCGACCTGCCGCCGCTGATCCATCATGAGGACGGTTTCAACGAGGACGAGAGCGTCCGGCGCAACTGGAAACGCAACGCGTTCCGTCGGCTCGCGCTACCGACCGCCGAAGCGCTGGTCGTGCCCTCGGCCCTGCTCGAGCAGATTGCGACGGACGAATGGGGCGCCCGGCGTCGCACGCGGCTGATCCGCAATGGTATCGATGCGGCGGCTTATGCCGCAGAGCCTTCGACGACGATACCCGGGCTCGAACGGCAGGCGGGCGATGTGGTTGTCGGAACGGTCGCCGGACTGCGCAAGGTCAAGGACTTGCCGCGCCTCGTGCGCGCGGTCGCCGCGCTGCCCGCGAACGTCCGGCTGGTCATCGTCGGTGAGGGATCCGAACGGGCGGCGATTGCTGCCGAGGCCGAAGTCAGCGGCATTGCCGACCGGCTGGTGATGCCTGGTTTCATGGGCGCGCCGGCGCGCTGGATCGGCCAATTCGATTTGCTGGCGCTATCGTCGCAAAGCGAACAGGCGCCGATCGCGGTGATAGAAGCGATGGCGGCCGGCCTTCCGGTGGTCAGCCCCGATGTCGGCGACGTCGCCGCGATGGTGTCGGCCGAGAACCGGCGTTTCATCGCCGCCGATGAAGCCGCCTTCCGCGCCGCGCTTGCCGAACTGGCGGGCGACGCCGCTCTGCGGACCCACGTCGGCGCCGCCAATCGGCGCATTGCCGCCGAACGCTTCGACGAATCTACCATGGTCGCCGCCTATGAAAGCCTCTATGGACGGGCGCTTGCAGGACGCCGCCTTTTCTCCGGGGACTAGGCCGCGCGCCCATTGACTTTGACGGCCGTGTTCCGCTTACGGAAACGGCAAAGGGGGCCGGTCAGCGAGACGCGATCGGTGGAGAGAAAGAGACTTGGAATGTTCAAAGGTTTGAAGCCCATTCTTTACGGCGGACGCGAAGTCTGGCCGTTGATCGAGGGTGGCAAGGGCGTTTCGGCGACCAACCATATGTCGAGCGGCGCCTGGGCGGCGGCCGGCGGCATCGGGACCGTTTCGGCGGTCAACGCCGACAGCTATGACGCCGAAGGCAAGATCGTTCCGCAGATTTATCACGCGCTGACGCGCAAGGAGCGCCACGAAGAGCTGATCCAATATGGTATCGACGGCGCAGTCGCGCAGGTCGAGCGCGCCTATGAAGTGTCGGGCGGCAAAGGCGCGATCAACATCAACGTCCTGTGGGAAATGGGCGGCGCTCAGCAGATTCTCGAAGGCGTGCTCTCGCGGACCAAGGGGAAGGTCGCGGGGGTCACCTGCGGCGCGGGCATGCCGTACAAGCTCAGCGAGATCGCCGAGCGGCACAATGTCATGTACCTGCCGATCATCAGCTCGGCGCGCGCCTTTCGCGCGCTGTGGAAGCGCGCCTATCACAAAGTTCCGCATCTTCTGGGCGCGGTCGTCTACGAAGATCCTTGGCTCGCTGGCGGCCACAACGGCCTGTCGAACGCCGAAGATCCGCTGGTGCCGCAAGACCCCTATCCGCGCGTAGCCGCGGTGCGCGAAACGATGCGGGCAGAGGGGATTGCGGACAGCGTGCCGATCGTGATGGCGGGCGGCGTCTGGTATCTGCGCGACTGGGAGAATTGGATCGACAATCCCGAGCTCGGCCAGATCGTCTTCCAATACGGCACGCGGCCGCTGCTGACCGAGGAAAGCCCGATTCCGCAGGCGTGGAAAGATCGTCTCCGCACCCTCGACGACGGTGACGTGCTTTTGCACCGCTTTTCACCGACAGGCTTTTATTCGAGCGCAGTGCGCACGCCCTTCCTGCGCGACCTCGAAGCGCGCTCGGAGCGCCAGATTCCTTACTCGAAACAGGAAGCGGGCGATCATATCGTCCAGCTCGATGTCGGGGTGAAGGGGAAGAATTTCTGGGTCACCCCGCATGATCGCGCGCGCGCGCGCGACTGGGCGGCGGAAGGTTATACCGAGGCGCTCAAAACCCCCGACAACACCGTCGTTTTCGTCACCGACGAGGACAAGGCGGTGATCCGCAAGGACCAGACCGACTGCATGGGCTGCCTGTCGCATTGTGGTTTTTCGTCGTGGAAGGACCATGACGACTACACCACCGGCTATCTCGCCGACCCGCGCAGCTTCTGTATCCAGAAGACGTTGCAGGATATCGCGCACGGCGGCGATCCCGAACAAAATCTGATGTTTGCGGGCCACGCCGCATTCAACTTTAAGACCGATCCCTTTTATTCGAACAACTTCACCCCGACGGTGAAGCAGCTGGTGGATCGGATTTTGACGGGGGATTGAGCGCGTCGGGGTGGCGCTCAGGCCCACCCCTCCAGCACCTGATCCGCCGGTCGGTGTCCATCGCACCAAGCGCGGATATTGGCGATGACCTTTTCGCCCGAGGCTTCGCGGCCCTCGATCGTCGCCGATCCGAGGTGCGGCAGCAGCACGACATTGTCGAGCGCCAGCAGTTGCGGGTCGACCGCAGGCTCATGCGTATAGACGTCGAGCCCGGCGCCCGCGATGCGGCCGGTCTTGAGCGCCGCGATCAGCGCGCTTTCGTCGACGATCTCGCCGCGCGCGGTGTTGATCAGATAGGCGGTCGGTTTCATCGAGCCGATGCGCGCCGCATTGACCATCTCGTGTGTTTCGGTCGTATGCGGGCAATGGAGGGTCACGATGTCGCTGATCCGGAGCAGCGTGTCGACGCTGGCATGATAGCTTGCGCCCAGTTCCTCCTCGATCGCCTCGGGCAGGCGTCGGCGGTTGTGATAATGGATCGACAGGCCGAAGGCGCGCGCGCGGCGCGCGACCGCGAGGCCGATCCGCCCCATGCCGATGATACCGAGCAATTTACCGCCGACGCGGTGGCCGAGCATCGCGCTCGGCGCCCAGCCGGCCCATTGGCCTGATCGCATCAATTTCTCGCCCTCGGCCAGGCGTCGCGGCACGCTGAGGATCAGCGCCATCGTCATGTCGGCGGTGTCTTCGGTGAAGACGCCCGGCGTGTTCGACACCATGATGCCTTTCGCGCGCGCTGCCGACAGGTCGATATGGTCGACCCCGGCGCCGAAATTGGCGATGAGCTTCAGCCGTTCGCCCGCCGCGGCGAGGATATCGGCGTCGATGCGGTCGGTCACCGTCGGCACCAGCACGTCGCAGTCGGCGACCGCCGCCTTCAGTTCCTGCTCCGAATAGGCATGATCGTGCGCCGACAGCGTGACGTCGAACAATTCGGCCATGCGCGCCTCGACATGCGGCATCAGCTGGCGGGTGACGATGACGCGTGGGCGTTTGGGGCGGGATGAATCGGGCATGGCGTCGATAGAGCGCGCCGATGCGAACGGGTCAAGGGGCTGCCCCTGCGAAAGCTTGTGGACGAGTGCAGCCTTTTGCGCGGTGAACGGTTGAAATGCCGGGACGAGTTTGACAAGGCAGATGCATGACCAGCCACCGGATAATCGCCGCAATTGCCCTGATCGCCGCAGCCGCGCCCGCCGCGGCGCAATCGGACCCCGAACTGCCCTATTGGGCGTCGATCAACGTCGATGAGGCGCGGATGCGCAAGGGGCCGTCGCCCGATGTCCCGGTGATCTGGGAATATCGCCGCAAGGATTTGCCGGTGAAGGTCGTCGCGCGCTTCGAAACCTGGCGCAAGATCGAGGATCCCGACGGAACGCAGGGCTGGATGGCGGCGCGCCTGCTCAGCCGCACGCGCACTGCGATCGTGACCGGCGACGTCCGCCCGCTGCGCGCCGAGCCCAATGCGTCGGCGGCGGTCAGCTATCGCGCCGAGCCCGGCGTCGTCGGGCGGATTACCGACTGCGCCGACGGCTGGTGCCAGTTCGACGTGAAGGGCCGCAAGGGCTGGATCCGGACCGACCATATCTGGGGCGACTGAGCCCCGGATACGGCTGGCGGCGCCGATCAGCTCTTCTTCGGCGTAACGGTCACAGCCGTTCCGTCGGGTGCCGTGGCGGTGAAGCTACCATCGGCGGCAACGGGCGACAACGCCCAGCAGGCCTCGGCTTCGTCGCCGTCGGGGTCGAAGCAATCCTTGCCGTCCTTGTTTGCAAACTTGCCCTTTTTGACAGTCTTTCCCGTCGCATCGGTGTCGACATAGGTGCCGTCGGCGTTGATGGTGGTCGAAGCCGTCGTGCCGTCAGCCATTTTGACGTCGTAGCTTCCCGGCGCGGTTCCCGAATTGGCCGCAGGAGCGGGTGCCGCCGTTTCGGTCGGCGTTGCGGCCGCGTCCTTTGATTCCTCGGCTTTTTGCGAACACGCCGAAAGCGCAGCGACCATGGTCAGCAGAACCAGTTTTTTCATGTCGATATCTCCCCGCAAGAACGGGGGCAGGCTATGCCCTTCGCAGGCAAGCCGCAACGACAATTGCGGGCACGAAAAAGGGCCGATGGTTGCCCATCGGCCCTCGTTCAGATTTGCCGATCATCTATCGGTTAGCGCCGCCAGTTGAAGTGGTTGCGATAAACCTTCACGACCCGGCCGTTGCGCTCGTTGACGAGCAGCAGGTCGTTGTAATGGCGCACATAGGTCAGGTTGCGACCGGCACGCGGCACGCCCCAGCGGCTGTCATAGCTCGGGCGATAGGCCGAGCCGTAGTAGTTCGAGCGAAGGGTCGAGCCGACGCGGAACTGCTGATAGCGGAACGGCGCGCGATAATTCTGATAACGCGTATCCTGGCGCCAGTCGCGACGGCTGTCGCGCAGGTCGCCACGGGCGTCGCGGAGTTCGCGACGTTCCTCGCGAACATCGTCGCGGTCGCCATAACGCTGGGCGTTGCGCAGCTCGCGCTGCTCTTCGCGGACGTCCTGACGATCCTTGCGGATTTCGCGGGTCTGCGCCTGTGCAACCGCGGGGACCATCATCGCGGCGATCAGGCCGGCGGTGAGAAATTTGCTCTTCATTG
>CAUUIU010000050.1:0-13154 GCA_963545025.1 uncultured Sphingopyxis sp.
GCGCAAGGCCGCGATGACCCTCTATCTGATGGGCCATTATTATGAGCGGCAGGGCGAGGCCGACGCGCTGTTCGCCAAGCTCGGCAAACACAAGATGAGCAAGTCCTGCCTCTATATCAACAAGCTCGCCGACGTTGACCTTGATGCCCTCGAGAAACTGGTCGCGCTGAGCTGGGACGTCATGAACGAGAAGTTTCCGACCTAGGCGTAGCGCCCCTCGGCCTCGCCCAAATAGTCGCGCGTCAACGGCAGCGCGTGGCGGCTGCGCGCGAACTGGATCTGATAATTTCCCATGCCCCCGCTCTCGAACGCGGCGGTCGCGCCGGCAAGATAGAATGTCCACATGCGGAAGAAGCGCACGCCCATCATCGCCGCGATCTCATCCTCATGCGCGAGCGTGCGGGCGTACCATTGACGCAGTGTCAGCGGGTAATGCAGCCGCAGCGTCTCGACATCGGTGACGATAAGCCGGCTCTTCTCACTCGCGGCCAGCGTCTCGCTGAGCGCGGGGATATAGCCGCCGGGAAAGATATATTTGCGCGTGAAGGCGTCGGTCGCCCCCGGCTTGCCGAAGCGCCCGATCGTGTGGAGCAGCATCACGCCGTCGGCGGTCATCAGATTGGCGCAGGCGCGGAAGAAGGTCTCGAAGTTCGCCGCTCCGACATGTTCGAACATGCCGACCGACACGATGCGATCGAAACGTCCGGCATCGCGCGCGGCAAGGTCGCGATAGTCGATGAGCTCGAAGCGAACCCGGTCGGCGACCCCCGCTGCCTCGGCCCGCTGGCGGGCAAGCGCGAGTTGCTCCTCCGACAACGTGATCCCCAGCACCTCGACCTTTTCGAGCTTGGCCAGCGTGATCGCCATGCCGCCCCAGCCGCAGCCGATATCGAGGATGCGCTGCCCCGGCGCGAGCGCGAGCTTCGCCGCGATATGCGCCTTTTTCGCCGTCTGCGCCTCGTCCAGCGTCATGTCCGGCCGCGGCCAATAGGCGCAGCTATACTGCATGTCGTCGTCGAGGAAGAGGCGGTAGAGATCGTTGCCGATGTCGTAATGATGTTTGACGTTCGCGCGCGACTGGCGCTGGCGGTTGACCGAACCCAGCCGCGTCTTCACCCAGTCGGCGCGCCGGCCGAACCAGGTCTTGTCCTTGAGCTTCGCCCCGCGATCCCAAGGCGTGTTCATCCGGATCAGCCCGACGAGATCCATGATGTCGCCGTCGACCAGTTCCATCTCGCCATCCATGAACGCCTCGGCCCCGCCGAGACGCGGATCGAGGATGATGCGGCGCATCCCCCGGCGGTTGGTGAAGCGGATGGTGACGTCGGGAAAGCCCGGAGCCGGCTGCCCGAACTCCTCACGCGTGCCGTCGGGCGCGACAACGCAGAGCCGCCCCTGACGAATGACCCGGGAGAGAAACGGACGCAATATCGACATTTTACGAACCGAACATTCACCACGCGAAAAAGTTGCCGTCAGATGCCGGCGTACCATTCATAATCGATGCGGTCTTCCCAATAGCCGCCCTTGCCCGCCCCAATGCGGTCGAGGCTGGCGACCGCCTCGATCCCTTGGACATATTTGGCATGCTTATAGCCAAGCTGGCGTTCGATGCGCAGCCGCAGCGGCGCCCCGTTGGCGATCGGCAGCACCGCACCGTTGAGCGCCCACGCCATGATCGTCTGCGGGTGCAGCGCGTCGACCATGTCGCAGCTTTCATAATAGAGGTCGCCGCCGATCCGGTCGGCGCAACGAAAGACGATGTAGCGCGCGCTGTCACGAACGCCCGCCGCGGCAAGGATGTCGGCGAGTTGCGGCCCTGTCCATTGCCCGATCGCGCTCCATCCCTCGACGCAGTCGTGGCGGGTGATCTGGGTGCGCTGCGGCATCGCGCGGATATCGGCCATCGACAGCGACAACGGCCGCGCGACAAGCCCCGTCACCTTGACGCGCCAGTCGGCGAAGCCTGCCGCGATGTGCGCGGCGTAGGCACCGCCCGATGGCAGCTTGGTGCCGTTCGAGCGGAAGATGGGCGACAGGTCCGCCTGGGTGAATTCGCGCGCCAGTGCGCCCCTGTCCATCAGCGCGCGCTGGCTCGCCCGGTTCATCTCTTCGCCCATCGACAAGATCTTGCGCACCGCCGGCGCGTCGTTGATCGCATCGCATCCCGCCAGCAAAGGCATCGCGCCCGCCGCGGCGACCAGCCCGCCGGCGCGCGCGATCAGCTGGCGGCGGGGAAGGACGATCTCGCTCATGCGCCTTCGCCTTTTTCGGGCGGCAGGCGGAACCAGCCGGTGATCATCGAACGAACCTCGTTCACCGGCCCGGCGAGCAGCACCATCGCGATATGGATCAGGAAAAAGGCGACGAGCGCCCAGGCGGTAAGGAAATGGATCGAGCGCGCCGACTGGCGTCCGCCGAACAGGTCGAGCAGCCACGGCCACGCCGCATTCATCCCCGGCGACATGGTGAGGCCGGTGGCGATCATCAGCGGCAGCGCCACGAAGATCACCCCGATATAGCTGAGTTTCTGCAAGATACCGTAACGCGCCGCCGCCTCGCCCTTCGGAAAGCGCAGCCGCGCATGGTCTTTGATGTCGTGCCAGATATGGCGCGGTGACCATTCGGCGCGCCGGACATGCAGGTCTTTTTTCAGATGCCCGCCGAACAAGGTCCACAGCATATAGAGCGTCAGGCCGATCGACAGCACCCAGGCGAACAGGAAATGCCAACGCCGTCCGTCCGCGAGACTGTATTTCGTCGGGATCGTCGCCCAGCCGGGAAAGGCCCAGGTCTGTTCCTTACCCGCCGCGTCGGTCCAGCGACCCAGCACCCCGGTCGTTTCGATCCGCGTGTCGCCGATACGCAGGAAACCCATGTCGGGGCCCGACCCGATCGCAAGCCAGGCATAGTCGGGGTTCGCGCCATATTCGCCCCAATAGAGGCGCGGGTGAGCGTTGAAGATCATCAGCCCGCTCATCAACAGGATGAGCAGGGTGACGGCGTTGACCCAATGCCAGATGCGCGCCGGCAGCCGATGGCGATAAACGCGCGCCGATGGCGCGGGCGGGGAAGGAGCGACGGGAGGTTCAGCCTCGGCCATATCGCTCATTCGTTCCATTTCCCGTTCCGGTTACGCGACGGCCTCCGCGGCATATTCCTCGCGATAGCGCGTGCGCAGCGTGACCTTGTCGATTTTTTCGCTGCCGAGCTTGGGCAGCGCATCGTTCGACATCCAGATCTTGATCGGAACCTTATACGGCGCAAGCCGCTGGCTGAGGAAGGAGCACATATCCTCGGGCTTCACCACGCTGCCCGGCTTCATCCAGATCACCGCCCCGACGACCTCGCCCAGCCGTTCGTCGGGCAGGCCGAAGACCGCGCATTCATTCGCTTCGGGATGTTCGTAGATCGCGGCCTCGACCTCCTGACAGCTGATATTCTCGCCGCCACGGATTATGATGTCCTTCTTGCGGTCGACGATGAACAGATAGCCGTCGGTGTCGAGATAGCCGAGGTCGCCCGAGCGAAAATAGCCATTGTCGAAAAAGGCCGCCTTGGTCGCCGCCTCATTGTTCCAATAACCCTCGAAATTGCATACCGAGCGGATACACACTTCGCCGACCTGACCCTGCGCGAGAGGTTCACCATTGTCGTCGAGGATCGCCAGATCGACGAGCGGCTTCGACGCCGGCCCGGTCGACATCGGCTTGGCGACGTAATTCTCGTTGATGATGCCGCAACCGACCGCGTTGGTTTCGGTGAGGCCATAGCCGAGCAAGGGCTTGCCCTCGCCCATCTCGGTTGCGAGACGCCGCACATGTTCGGGCGGACGCGGGGCGCCACCGCCGGCATAGCTCTTGCACGTCGACAGGTCGTAATTCTTGCGGTTCGGGTGAACGAGGATTTCATAGCTCATCAGCGGCACGCCGACGAAATAATTGACCTTTTCGTCCTGGATCAGCCGCATCGCCTCCTCGGCGTTCCACTTGGGCATCAGGACAAGCTTGCGCCCGATCGCGATGCTCTGAAGGAACACGGGGACTTCAGCGGTGACGTGGAACAGCGGGGTGCAGATCAAAGTCGCCGGCTGAATGTCCGACATCTGCCCGTCCTCGGTCAGCAGATGCACGATGCTCGCGGTCTGCGTGACATAGTTGAAGATCGCCTGGCAGATCGCCTGGTGGCGCGAATAGGCGCCCTTCGACTGCCCCGTCGAACCCGAGGTGAAGAGAATCGTCGCCAGATCGTCGCCGGTCAGGACCGGCAAGCCGGTGTCGGTGCTGCCGCCCGCGCGCGTGATCGGCGCGATCGCTTCGTCGATCGGCTTCGTAAGGTCGAGCGTGATGACTTTCGCGCCGTGGCTGACGCCCGGCTCCTCAAGCCGCGCCGCGCGCTGGACGTCGGCGATGACCAGCTTGGCCTCGCTGTCGTTGATCCCGGCGGCGAGTTCGCCGCCCTGCCACCAGCCGTTGAGCAAAGTCGCGCAGCCGCCAGCCATCAGCACGCCCAGATAGGAGACGCACCAGGCGTTGGCGTTGCGCATCGCGATGCCGACGCGGTCGCCGCGTTCGACGCCATGCCCGTCGACGAGCGCAACGGCGACCTTGCGCGCGGCGGCATAGACCTGTTTGAAGCTCAGCCGTTCGTCGCCCTCGACCAGAAAGGTCGCATCGCCGTGCTGCGCACAAAAATAGGCGACATAGTCGGCCAGATTCGTCGGTGCGTTGGTGATGAACGGCAGTTGGTGGCCAAAGCGTTCGACGGACCCGACCTGGATCGGACCGCCCGGGCCCGTGATCAGATTAAAGGCGGCTTCCAGGCGCAAATCGAGCGCAGATGGCATCTTCTATCTCTCCTCTTGGTCTCGCTCGCCTTACCCCTTATGGGGAGGCCTCTCCTGGGGAAGGACCGCGCGACTATATGTTTCTTTTTGCAACCTTAGCCGAAGCAACACAATATGTGAACTTCACCGAGTTGATGGGAGAGAATAGCGAGGTCGCCTTCAGCGTCTTCGGCTGGCCGATCCGCTGGTATGCGCTCGCCTATCTCGCCGGCATCTTCCTCGGCTACTGGTATCTCCTCAAGCTGATCGCGCAGCCCGGCGCCCCGATGGCGCGCCGCCACGCCGACGACATGATTTTCTATGCGATGCTCGGGATCATCCTCGGCGGCCGGCTCGGCTATGTGCTTTTCTACAATCTGGAAGCCTATGCGAAAAGCCCCGCCTCGGTCTTTCGCCTGTGGGATGGCGGCATGTCGCTGCACGGCGGCGTCATCGGCGTGCTGATCGCGATCTGGTATGTGACGCGCAAGGAAAAGCTCAGTTTTCTGCGCTTCTGCGACTATATCGCCTGCACCATCCCCTTCGGCCTCTTCCTCGGCCGCGTCGCCAATTTCGTGAATGGCGAACTGTGGGGACGCGTGACCGACGTGCCGTGGGCGATCATATTCCCCTATCCGGCGGGCGATCTTCCGCGCCACCCGAGTCAGCTCTACGAAGCGGGCCTTGAGGGCTTGTTGATGATGGCAATTCTCGCCTGGCTCTTCTGGCGCACCGACGCGCGCTACAAGCCCGGCCTGCTCGTCGGCATGGCGTCGATCATCTATGGCGTCAGCCGCTTTGCGGTCGAATTCGTCCGCGAACCCGACAGCCAGCGCATGAAGGTGGTCGTCGAGACCGGCCTGTCGATGGGCCAGTGGCTGACGGTACCGATGATCGTCATCGGTATCTGGCTGGTCGCCACCGCGAAAGGCCGCCGCCAGCGCGTGGAGCCCGTCGCGGGACCCGACAGCGTTGCCTGACGGACGGCCCTCACCGGCAGATTTGATGGCAGAGATCGCGGCGGCGCGGACGATGACCGTCGCCGACTATATGGCCGCCGCGAACGCGCATTATTACGCGACGCGCGACCCGCTTGGCGCGGGGGGCGATTTCACCACGGCGCCCGAAATCAGCCAGATGTTCGGCGAGATGGTCGGCATCTGGATCGCCGACCTGTGGTCGCGGGCAGGACGTCCCCCCTTTCGCTATGTCGAACTTGGTCCCGGCCGCGGCACCCTCGCCGCCGATGCGCTGCGGACGATGGCGCGTTTCGGCTGCAAGCCGGTTGGCGTGCATCTGGTCGAGACGAGCCCGACGCTGCGCGCGGCCCAGCTCGCCCGGCTGCCCGCGGCCGAGCACCATGACGAGGTGGACGCGCTTCCCGACGATGCGCCGCTGATCGTCGTCGCGAACGAATTTTTCGACGCGCTGCCTATCCACCAATATGTCCGCACAGCGGCCGGCTGGCGCGAGCGCATGGTGGAACGCCGCGATGGCGCGCTGGCGCCGGTCGCAGGCGACATTCCGGCCGAGGACGCCATCCCTGCTTCGCTGCGCGCGCAGCCCGAGGGCACGATCGTCGAAACGACGCCAGTATCGGCGGCGATCATGCAGCGCTGCGCCTTTCGCCTCGCGCGGCAGGGCGGCGCGATGCTGGCGATCGACTATGGCTATGCGGGCCCAGCAGCCGGCGACACGCTGCAGGCGGTGAAGGCGCATCGTTTCGCCGACCCCTTCGCCGATCCGGGCGAAGTCGACCTGACCGCGCATGTCGATTTCTCCCCGCTGGACGATGCGGCCCGCAGCGCCGGCGCCATTGCCACGCCGCTGGCAACGCAGGGTGAGTGGCTGCGGCGGCTCGGCATTGATGCGCGGCTGCAATCGCTGACTGCTACGGCGCCCGATCGCGCGGCCGAATTGCAGGGCCAGCGCGACCGGCTGATTGCGCCGGCCGAAATGGGCGAATTGTTCAAGGTGATGGCCTTCACCGCAGCGGGCTGGCCAACGCCTGCTGGTTTCGCAGGAGACACCGCATGACCGCCATTCAATTGGCAAAACCGGCCGATGCCGAGGCGATCGCCGCCTTCGCCAACGGCTCTTTCACGCACACCTTCGGCCATATCTACGATCCGGCCGATCTGGCGGCCTTTCTCGCGGGCTGGAACCCGCCCGACCGCGTCCGCGCGCAGATTGCGAGCGACGGCTATGATATCGGGCTCGTCCGCGACGACGCGGGCGCGATCCTCGGCTATATCAAGATGGGACCGGTCGATTTCGAGCTGCCGGAAGAGCAGCCGACCGAAGGCGCCGTCGAACTGCACCAGCTCTATATCGCCGAAGCCGCAAAGGGAACGGGCGTCGCGGTCGCATTGATGGAATGGGGCCTCGCCTGGGCGCGAGCGCGTGCGTCGATCCTCTACCTCACCGTCTTTACCGAGAATGACCGCGCGCAGGCCTTTTACCGCCGCTACGGCTTCTATGACGTCGGCCGCAACGAATTCCGGGTCGGCAATCATATCGACGAGGACCGTTTCTTCAGGCTCGATCTGTGACGACGCCCTTCGTTACCGCGCCGACACTGGACGGCCTCGCGCACGGCTTCTTCGGGCGTCGCGGCGGCGTATCGGCGGGCGAGCTTGCTTCGCTCAATTGCGGGCTCGGGTCGGGCGACGATCCGGCGCTCATCGCCGAAAACCGCCAGCGTGTGACCGATGCGGTGTTGCCCGGCGCGACGCTGACGGGCCTCTATCAAGTGCATGGCAATCGCTGCGTCATCGTCGATGACAAGACCGACCTCGCGGCGCGGCCCGAGGCCGATGCGCTGGCGACGCGCACGCCCGGCATATTGCTCGGCATCCTGACCGCCGATTGCGTGCCCGTACTGTTCGCCGATCGCGAGGCCGGGGTCGTCGGCGCCGCGCATGCGGGCTGGAAGGGCGCGATCGCCGGGGTCACCGATGCAACGCTGACCGCAATGGAAAGCCTTGGTGCCAGCCGCGCCGATATCGCCGTCGCGATCGGCCCTTGCATCGCGCGCGCTTCCTATGAGGTCGACGACAGCTTCGTGGAGCGCTTCACCGCCAACGATCCCGCGAACGAGCGCTTCTTCGCCGCCGGCAAGCCCGGCCACGCGATGTTCGATATCGCCGCCTATGTCGCGGCCCGGCTCGCCGCGGCGGGCGTGACGCGAATTGCCATCGGCGGGCAGGACACCTATGCCGCATCGCAAGACTATTTCAGCTATCGCCGCGCGTGCCACAAGGGAGAGAATGCCTACGGCCGCCAATTGTCGGTGATCGGACTGGAATAACGCTTATCAGGGGGATGGAATGAAGGCGCTCGCGATACCGCGCAAACGGCTGGTTTCGATTGTCGGCGGATCGCTGGGCAACCTCGTCGAATGGTACGACTGGTTCGCCTATGCCGCCTTCGCCATCTATTTCGCCCCGGTCTTTTTTCCGCAGGCCGACCCGACCGCACAGCTTCTGAACTCGGCGGCGATCTTTGCCGTCGGCTTCCTGATGCGGCCGATCGGCGCCTGGGTGATGGGGCGCTTCGCCGACACGCGCGGACGCAAGGCCGGGCTGTCGCTGTCGGTCGCGCTGATGTTCAGCGGGTCGATGCTGATCGCTATCGCGCCGACCTACGCAACCGCCGGACTTTTCGGTCCCGCGACCTTGCTGCTCGCGCGCATGTTGCAGGGCCTGTCGCTCGGCGGCGAATATGGCGCGAGCGCGACCTATTTGTCCGAAATGGCGCCCAAGGAAAATCGCGGCTTCTGGGCGAGCTTCCAATATATGACGCTCTGCGGCGGCCAGCTTTGCGCGATCTTCGTCGCGGTGGTGCTGCAGGGTTTTCTGACCGAGGCCGAGCTGACCGCCTGGGGCTGGCGCATTCCCTTCGTTATCGGCGCGCTGCTTGCGCTCGGCGTCTATCTGCTGCGGCGCAACCTCGCCGAAACGCCTTCGTTCGAGAATCAGGCGGTCGACCGCCCCGTCTCGACCGCGAAACTGCTGTGGAAAGAGCATCGCCGCGAAAGCATCCTCGTTGGCATGCTCTCGGCGGGCGGCGGGCTCGCCGCCTATACCTACACCAGCTATATGCAGAAATTCCTCTTCAACACCGTCGGCTTCGACAAGGCGACCGCGACCTATATCATCGCCGCCGCCTTGCTGTGGTTCACCGCGATGCAGCCGGTGTTCGGCGCGCTCGCCGACAAGTTCGGGCGCAAGCCGATGCTGCTCTTGTTCGGGATCGGCGGCGCGATCGTCGCGGTGCCGACCTTCCTGACGCTCGAGACCGTCACCTCGCCCTATGTCGCCGCCTTGCTCATCATGATCCCGCTGACGCTGCAAAGCGGATACAGCGCGAACAACGCGCTGGTGAAGGCCGAGCTTTTCCCGGCGCATATCCGCGGCCTCGGCGTTGCCCTGCCCTATGCCATCGGCAATGCGATGTTCGCGGGGACACTGGAGATTGTCGCGCTGGCGCTCAAGGACGCGGGGATCGAGCGCGTTTTCTATTTCTACGTCGCGTTCGTGATCGCGATGGCGGGGGTCGCGACGCTGTTGCTTCCCGAGACGAAAGAGCGCAGCCTGATCACCGAGGATTAGGGCCGGCACGCCGCGCAATATAGTTTCAAACGAAACCGGCGTGCTATAGAGGGCTCCAACACCTCAAGGAGCTTCCCCCATGGCCATGCGCGGCAAACCCAAGACGAACACCAGGAAAATCGGCGATCGCGACCTCAGCCCCGCCACGCTGATGATGGGACTCGGCTATGACCCCGTGCTCTCCGAAGGCTCGCTGAAGCCACCAATCTTCCTGACCTCGACCTTCGCTTTCGAAAGCGCGGCGGCGGGCAAGCGATTCTTCGAACATATCACCGGCAAGCGCGAAGGCCCCGCCGACGGCCTCGTCTATTCGCGCTTCAACGGCCCGAACCAGGAAATCCTCGAGGATCGCCTCGCGGTCTGGGACGGCGCCGACGACAGTCTCGTCTTTTCGAGCGGCATGTCGGCCATCGCAACTTTGCTCCTCGCGCTCGTCGGCCAGAATGACGTGATCGTCCATTCGGGTCCGCTGTACGCCGCGACCGAAACGCTGATCGCACGCATCCTGTCGCGTTTCGGCGTCAGCTTCCTCGACTTCCCCGCCGGCGCGACGCGCGCGGAAATCGACGCCATTCTGGCGCGCGCGCAGACGCTCGCCACCGAGAAGGGCGGCAAGGTCGCGCTCGTCTATCTCGAAAGCCCGGCGAACCCGACCAACGCGCTCGTCGACGTCGAGGCCGTGCGCGCCGCGCGCGACGCCGCCTTCCCTGGCGAGCAGCAGCCGCCGATCGCGATCGACAACACCTTCCTCGGCCCGCTGTGGCAAAAGCCGATCCGGCAGGGCGCCGAACTCGTCGTCTACAGCCTCACCAAATATGCCGGCGGCCATTCGGATCTCGTCGCGGGCGGCGTGTCGGGCGACCAGAAACTGCTCAACATCATCCGTCCGATGCGCAACACGATCGGTACGATCTGCGACCCCAACACGGCATGGATGCTGCTCCGCAGCCTCGAAACGCTCGAACTGCGCATGAGCCGCGCCGGCGAAAATGCGCTGAAGGTCTGTACCTTCCTGCGCGATCATCCGAAGGTCGAGGGGCTTGGCTATCTCGGCTTCATTCAGGACGCGCGCCAGAAGGATATCTTCGACCGCCATTGCGCCGGCGCCGGATCGACTTTCTCGCTGTTCATCAAGGGCGGCGAAGAGGAAAGCTTCCGCTTCCTCGACGCGCTCAAGATCGCAAAGCTCGCGGTCAGCCTCGGCGGCACCGAGACGCTCGCGAGCCACCCCGCGGCCATGACGCATCTGTCGGTGCCCGAAGAGCGCAAGAAGGCGCTCGGCATTACCGACAATCTGGTGCGCGTGTCGATCGGCATCGAAGATCCCGACGATCTGATCGCCGACTTCGCGCAGGCGCTCGACGCGGTCTAAGCGATCAGGTTGGCTTAAAGCGACAAAAGCGACGGATGTGCACGTCGAATTTGTCTCCTTTGTCGCTTTAGGGCGCGCAACTTCTCGATGGTTCGAATGGCCATCGCGGATCGGTTGCGCCGTCATCAGGAAACGCTAACGCACCGTGATTTTGTAGGACAGCCCTATTTGCGGGCGCGCCAATCGACGACCTGCCAGCCCATTTGCGGCGCGAGACGCTTGAGCTTTCGCGACGGCGTCGTCGCGACCGCTTCGTCGGCGAAGCGCAGCATCGGATGATCCGAGACATGGTCCGAATAGGCGCGGACATGCGCATGTTCACGCGTGATTTCGTTTACCGCGAGCCAGTCGGAAATGCGCGCGAACTTGGCGTCGCCATAGCAATTATCGCCCGCAAGCCGCGCGTGGATATGGTCGGCGCCGTCGGGCTCGTCGAGCTGCGTCGCGAGAACATCGTCGATCCCCAGCCGCCGCGCGATGGCATCGACATAAAGATGAAAGGACGCGGTCGCGAGCAACAGCCGGTATCCCGCCTCGCGGTCGGCGGCGATCTGGTCGAGCGCCGCCGGATGTAGTCCGCGCGCCACCACCTTATCGGCATAGCTTTCGGCGAGCGGCGCAATCTCGGCGCGGCGAAAGCGTTTGCCGACGAGCAACCGCAGGTTGATCGCTTTCAGCCGCGACCGGTCGATCAGCCGCAGCGAATAGGCCGCCCCCGCCAGTCCGACGAGCGGCAGGAACATCAGCCGCCATTGCTGGCGCCGCTGCGCAACATGCATCAGGAACCCGCTGTAAGTGCCTGAACGCGTGATCGTCCGGTCCATGTCGTACATCGCGACGCGGTGGGCATAATCGGGCATCGGCGGGGTCAGAGGGTCGTCCATTCCTATCCTTTAGTATTGCCGCGCATTGCGGCCAAGGGCGGTTAACAAAACCATGGATTCGCTTGCCGTCGTGGGGCAAATAATACAATGTCCCCCGCACGATGGTGGCCAGAGCGGATTTCGAACATAGCGACGGCGCCAATGGCGTCGATGTACGCTTCACCGGCCGCCTGACCCTCGCGCGCCTCGGCGATCTGCCGGCGCGGCTTGAGGCGCTGGGGCCGATCGCCTCGCTCGACCTCTCCGCCATCGAACGCATCGATACCGTCGGCGCATGGATCGTCACGCGGACCGTCGGCGAACATGGCGCGACCGTCACCGGCGCCAGCGCCGAAGCGAAGCGCCTGCTCGACGCGCTCGCCGACGACAAGAGCGAGTATCGCGTCCACCGCGACCGGCGCCATATGTGGATCCGGATGCTCGAACAGGTCGGCACCGCGAGCACCGCGGTCTGGCACGAACTAATCGGCATCGTAGACTTCTTCGGCGCGATGATCCTCGCGCTCGGGACGCAGCTGCGCGCGCGGCGGCGGCTGCGCTGGCACGCGATCGTCACGCGGTTCCAGACTGTCGGCGTCGACGCGCTGCCCATTATCGGCTTGATGACTTTCCTGATCGGTATCGTCGTCGCGCAGCAAGGCGCGGTACAGCTCCGGCAATTCGGGCTCGAGATTTTCACGGTCAACCTCGTCGGTCGCGCTTCGATCCGCGAACTTGGGCTGCTGATGACCGCGATCATGGTCGCCGGCCGTTCGGGATCGGCCTTCGCAGCGCAGATCGGCACGATGAAGCTGACCGAGGAAATCGACGCGATGCGCACGATCGGCGTATCGCCGATGGAAGCGATCGTGTTGCCGCGTGTCGCCGCCGCGACGATATTGATGCCGCTCCTCGGCTTCTACGCGAGCATCTGCGCGATCATCGGTGGCGGGGTGTTCTGCTGGATAGGGCTGGAGATTCCGCCGCTCACCTATATCCAGCTGTTGCGCGACATCATTCCGATGACCGATTTCTGGGCCATGCTGATCAAGGCGCCGGTGTTCGGCGTGCTGATCGGCGTCACCGGATGCTACGAAGGCATGCAGGTGCGCCAGAATGCCGAGGAAGTCGGCAAGCGCACCACCTCGGCCGTCGTCGCGGCGATCTTTCTCGTCATCGTCCTCGACGCCTTTTTCGCGGTCTTCTTCTCATCGATCGGGTGGAATTGATGACCGAAGAGGTACAGGCCGAAATTCAGGAAGAACTCGCCGCCGCCGACGCGGTGCGCCCCGAAAAGTTCGAATATCCCATTCGCATCCGCGGGCTCGTCAACCAGTTCGGCGACGCCGTCATCCACGATCATCTCGACCTCGACGTCCGTTCGGGCGAAATCCTGGGGGTGGTTGGCGGATCGGGTACGGGCAAGTCGGTGCTGATGCTGTCTCTTATACACATCTCCGAGCCCACGAGACACTGAGCGA